>JAFGNI010000025.1 GCA_016927095.1 Anaerolineae bacterium
ACGGCTGCAGCGTCGCTCTCCGCGTCGTCTCCAGTAGCGGCTAGAGCCGCCGCAGCATCCAGCTGTGCCACATCCAGACTGTGGTCAGTGTGCTTGTTGAACTGCAGGGTCTCGTGCGTGATCAGCAGAAACGGCGGCTCCGCTTCGCGATCGCCAATCGTGGTTCGCAGGCTGGAGAGCGTCGACCGCAGGTTGGCAAGGGCATCCGGATCGGGCCAATCGGGCCAGAGCAGACCGGCCAGCGCTTGGCGAGGAGGGGCGTGGTCCGCCTCGACAGCGAGATAGGCGAGCAAGGCGCGAGCCTTACTGGATTTGAAGTCCGTCACCGGCTGACCGTCCAGGCTCACCCGGAAAGACCCCAGCAGGGAGAGCGACAGATGCGGCATCGTGCCTCCACGGATGCGACTGCGGTGACCTGGTTTCATCTCTATTGTAGCTCAAAGCTGGACGCGACGTAAGGGGGCATTGTCTCAGGCTACGTTTTCGTCACGCCTACGCCACGCCCACACCACGTCTGCGCCACGGCCCTCCGCTATCCTAAGGGTATTGATGAGAAATGCGCAGCTGGCAGGGAAGGTGCTGACGGCATGGCGGTTTCGCGGCTTCTGAGTCTGCGCTACGCGCGGGAGGGATGGAATGGCTACGTATGTTGATGCAGGAAGATCTGAGCGATATGCTGTAGGTTCGTTTGTCCGGCGCCACTCTAGGTGGGTGGTAGGGATGGTCCTGATTGTCGTCTTGGCGGCGGTGGCCGGGACGGCGCTGTTGGTGACCCAGCCCTCGCCTGCAGCACGGTTCGATGCTGAACGCGCACGGGTGGCGGATGCTGCCCGGCAGACGTCCCTTGCGAGGTACTACCTAGGGGACACCATGGCGTCGTCGTCTCGCGCTCTGCAGGCAGAGGCGGCGCGGATGAGCGGGCAGGCTGAGGCCTTTGCAGCCGCGCGCGCCAATCGCCAGCGCAGCCTGGCGGCGGATGCTGCACGGTACAGCGGTCGGGCAGCGCACGAGGCGGCCCTGCAGGATGCCCGCATGGCGCGCAGCGCTTCAGCCGGCGCTGCCCGGTATACAGCGCTCGCCAGGTTCTATGCCAGCAAGGCGGCGGGCCGGTCGTACCGGTCGGTTCGCGCTGAGGCCGCGCGGCTCACGGCGCTCGCAGCGCAGGCGACCGCTGTCGGGTCGAGCCGGCAGCGTGCCCAAGCCGCCGATGCCGCACGCTACGCGGCACTCGCTGCGTACTACGCCGCCCGGACGGATTGGGCCGGCCCACAGCTGGCGATCGGACCACGATAGCAAGCTTAGCGCGCCCGACTGCACTCAGGACGATGTGCAGCTAGAGAGCGGGGTGGTCTCCTCGGACCGACCCGCTCTCTCATCAGGTGGGTGTGGGTTTGAGCCGTCCGGTGAGGACGATCCACGCGGCGAGTTCAAGTACGCCCACGACGAGGGCCTCATATCACATCACGCAGTTAGGGCAGAGGTCAGCCGCTTGCCGAGCGCGGCGATGGTCAGGATGGGGGGCATGCCGGGCGCAGATCATCGATCCCTGCGTCGGCAAGCTCCTTCTCCAGGCAGCGGGTGGCGTTCCCGCATGAGACGACGGTCGATCCGCCGGCCATCAACGCGCGCCAGAGGATGACACCTTCGTTGCTCTTGCGGGGGATTCTCAGGGCGTTGGCGTCGAAGAAGCGCAGTGTGTCCTGAAGGGTGCCCAACTTCGCTTCCGGCTTGCCCTTCTCAACGACGAGCACAGAGACGCCCCGTTTGCTCAACTCTCTTGTGCTGGTGGTACCGCCGGCGCCAGACCCAACGACTAGAAGCTCATACGCTTGCTCGTTTATGTCATCTCCCTCTCAAGTAAGCTGCGTCATCAGGGACAGGTCACGGTGTGTGGGCAGGATTGCGGGTCAGCGTATCAGGTGCAGCGGATGCCCACTACTGACGCGTGGGCCCGGTGGCAGCCCGGCCATTGCCCCAAAGGTGAAGCGCACGCTGCACAGAGGGCACGCGGCATGTCCCTAGGCGCCGGGGTTGCTGCGCTCCGACTTCGCGTGGTATCGAGAGACCGCAGAGTTGCGCCTAAGGGCTTTCCGAAGGCCTTGGGCGCTGCCGTTGCGTGTGACGTGGAAGGGCGCCACCCAGGCCGCGCTGGCGGAGGTGGCCCCCACAGCAGCGCCCAAGGCCCGCAGCAGGCCCTTGGGCGCAGGGGGAAGGGGTGCGTAGGCGGCTAGACCTTCTCCCAGCGGCGGGTGTCGGCGGAGCGGTAGATCGCCAGGGCGACGCGGAGGTCGGCAACGGCGTCCTCGGGCGGCGCTGCGAGCTCGGTGCCGTCCAGGACGGCTGCAGCGAAGTCGGCGAGCTCCAGACCGTAGGGGTCCTGCCGGCGTTCTGCCTCTGAGAGGACGTCGCGACCTGAGTCGTGCCGGTCTGCGTAGACCAGAACGCGTCCGTCGCGGCCCTGCTCGACGACGGCGGTCGCTACAGTGCCGGTGACGCGGAACCGCTCGCCGGGCGCGCCGCCGTAGGTGGTCATCGTCGACTCGAAGTTGGCGACGACGCCGGAGGCGAACCGGATGAGGGCCTGGGCCAGACTCTCGCCCTCCATCTCCGCGAAGGGGTAGCCCAGGTCGGCGATGGCCTCGTCGGCCTCGCCCAGCCACATCCGGAGCGGGCGGATCCAGTGCAAGCCACCGTCGATGATGGTGCCGCCGCCCATGATCTCTTTGTCGTAACGCCAGGGCCGCGGCGTGATCCCGTATTCTATGCGCTCCGTCTGCATCGCCCGGGCGGTCAGGACTTCGCCTAGGACACCATCTTCGATCAGCTGCTGCACCTTGACCGCGCTGGGCGCATAGTGCGAGTGTTCGGCGACCATGAAGACCGAGCCCGTCTCCCGGGCAGCGCGGCGGGCGGCATCGAGGATGCGCTCGCACTCCGCGACGGTCCGGCCCATCGGCTTCTCCAGGAGGACGTGTTTACCGGCAGCGAAGGCCTTCTCCGCCGCCTCAACGTGGATGTCGTGGGGCAGCATCAGGTCGACGGCGTCGAAGTCGCCTTGATCGAGCGCTGCATCAAGGGAGGTGTAGGCCACGGCGCCGGTCTGGGCTGCCATAGCTGCGGCACTGTCACGGCTGGTGTCGACGGCGGCGGTCACGCGGATCCGCGGGGCGTGGGTCCGGATGCCGCGAAGGTGCGCCTGGGCGATGCCGCCACAGCCGACAAAGGCAAGCGTCAGGTGTTCTGGTTGGGTCATGGTGTCTCGCTATCTCCGTTGTCCTAGAGGAATGCCAGTCTTGGATGGTAGGGGGATGCCGGTTCGCAGGGGACTATCGTGTGCTCGCCTGCGAGGACGCGGCGAACCAGCCATTCACACCAGACCTCGACGGGATCGGCCAAGGCGTCTAGGTCCTCCAGCGACAGGTAGGCAGCCCGGTCGGTCTCGACGCCGTCCGCGGCGGGCTCGCCCTCGACGTGGTGGCAGAGGAAGATGACGGCGAGCCACCCGGGTGTCCGCAGATTCTGGATGCCCAGTAAGCCGTCGACCGCCGCCGTGACGCCACTCTCCTCACGGGTCTCACGCAGGGCCGCTTGCTCTGGGGTCTCACCGGTGTCCACCAGGCCCCAGGGGATGCTCCACTGGCCCGCGAGCGCGTGACCTTTGGCTTGCCGGATCAACAGGGCTGTGTCCTCTTTGAGCACAACCGTGCCGACGCAGACAGCCATCGTGGGTGGCCACACGGCCGGCACCTCGGGTTGCTCCTTCTTGGGCGCGTCCATCGTACCTCCCGCTCCTCGCCACAGGCTGATCTGCCTCCTATGCTAGCGCGGATTGCGGCGTTTGACAACGCCCACGATGGCCTATCATAGGGCGCAGACCGCAGCTTCCCATCGCAGCCGGCGTATCTCACGTGCGTGACCAGGTGGCTTAGCCCCGGCTCACAGGGGGGCACTGGAGGGTGACAGACGATGACGCAGGAAGCACGTGCCCGAAGCAAGAACGAGACCCAACGCGCGCAGCAGGCAGCGCTCCACGCTGAACGCCCGGCGACGGACCGGCCCGGTCCAGCCTCCCATCCCCTTCTTGATCTGCAGCGCCTGGTCGGGAACCACGCGGTGCAACAACTGGTGGCGCAGGACGGCCCGCGCGGGCCGGCGACCGTCCAGCGGGCGGTCCTGCAGCGCATCCTCTCCCCTTCGACCGCGGCGATGGGCCGCCTTGCGACCGGCGATCTCCTGTCGAGTTGGGCCCGCGCCCACCTGTCAGTGACGGATGCTGCCAACCAGCTGAACGCTGCCAACACCGCGGTCTTCGATCTTCTGCAACCTATCACTCTGGTCCAGGCGACGCTGGCGGTGGCCGAGAGAGAGCCGGCACCCGGCGGCGGTAGTGTACCGGTTGCACCTGTCACGCCGACGCCTGTGCCCGTACCGTCGCCGACGCCGGAGACTGAGCGGTGAGCGTGGTGCCCTTTGTGGTGATCCTGCGTGGCGCGCTGGGCGCGGGCAAGGCGACGGTTGCGCCGGCGCTGGCCGAGCGCCTGAGCGCGCTGCGCATCTCCCTGGATGATGTATTATCCACGCACGGCCTCGATCAGGTCGAGGAGGAGCGCATCCCGCTGCGCAACTTCGTCCGAGCCAACGCGCTGGCCATGCCCGCGGCTCGCCAGGCGCTCTCGGATGGTCGCCCGGTGATCTTTGACGGGAGCTTCTACTACGAAGAACAGATCGACCATCTCGTCGACTCGCTGCTGCAGACATCCGATTTGGAGGGACCGCCGATTATCGTCACGCTCAGCACCCGCTTGGAGATCTATCTCGTCCCAGAGGGCGAGGGCGAAGCACCCGACAAGACGGAGGTCGCGACCGTCGTCCACGATCCTGCCTTGCAGGCGGAGGCCGGCGCCCCGGTCGACGCCGTCGAGAGGCTGGTGGCCCAGGTGCTGGCGGCGCTGGCGCCGTATCTGCCGGTGGAGATGGCGGAGCCCTGAGCTAGTGTCGCCCGCCCGTCGCGCCCAAGGGCTTTCTGAAGGCCTTGGGCGCTGTTGGTGTCGGCGGGTGCTCGGGCGGTGGCGGCGGGGCGCCTGGGGGTCCGGGTGTCTGGGGAGCCTGCGCGAACGGCTGCGCCCAAGGGCCGCAGACAACCGCGGATCACAGAAGGCCCTTGGGCGCAGCGGAGAAGGCCTTGGGCGCTGTTGTTGTAGCGAGGTCATCGGGCGGTGGCGGCGGGGGCGCTGGGAGGTCCGGGCATCTGGGGAGCCTGCGCGAACGGCAGCGCCCAAGGGCCGCAGACAACCGCGGATCACAGAAGGCCCTTGGGCGCACCGGAGAAGGCCTTGGGCGCTGTTGTTGTAGCCAGGTTGTCGGGCGGCGGCGGCAGAGCGGGCAGGATGCCCGCGGTCCGATAGGGGCGGAGCGGGATCGCGAATCCGGTCGTCCGATCCGTGAGATTCGTGGTTCCCATCCCGCTAGCGGCGGGACGTGTCTAGGTAGGTCTCCAGGGGATCGACCTCGGATGTGTTGCGGGTGCTGATCCACTCGATGACGGGCTGGCGCCAGTCGATGCCGGTCTGGTAGGCGTCCGGGTCGTATTCCCCAAAGCGGTAGCCGTCCCCGCCGGCGTACATGAAATCGTTGACCAGCACGTGGTAGGTCGCGTCGGGGTCCAGCGGCTCGCCGTTGACGAGGTAGCGCGTCGCCTCTTTGACCAATCCCCCCACAGCGATCTGGCGGCTGCCGTGCTCGTAGCTGGCGATGACCTGCTCGCCGGTGAGCGCGACGTCGACCAGAACGTTGTCGAACGGGAGGACGCCCACGACGTCGGCTAGGGTGATGGGGCCGGCGTCGATCGCCTGGCGGAAGCCGCCGGGGTTGGACATCGCGATGTCGGCGGGATAGGCCTCGAGCCACGCGTCGGTGACCATGTTGTACATCGCGTTGGTGTTGCGCCCGATGCCGTCCTCGGTGTAGCCGATGGTGACCAGCAGGGCATCGTCGAGCTCCGCCTGCCAGGCGTCAACAATGGCCTGGACCTCGGCGTCGCCCTCGCCCGCGAGGTTGGGCTTCACCGCTGCCGTGACGCCGAGGACGGCCTTCGTCTCAGGATCGAGGGCCAGGTCAACCCGTCCGTAGGCTGCCATCTGCCAGCCGCTTCCCACCAACGCCACGTCCTGCTCGACGCGGCTGAAGCGTTCGTGGCAGTGTCCCCCACCCACCATGGCGATGTCCAGCTCCGCCGCCACAGCGACGAGCGCCCGCAACTCAGGGCTGCAGAGGTGGCTGGTCACGACGACTACCTCGGCGCCGTCGGCCCGGGCCTGGGGCACGACCTCGGCAAGGCTGGCGGCGTAGTTCTCGAAGGTCAGGTCCGCTACGTGGGTGGGCATGGTTGTCCGCGGCGTGGCCTGGGAAGCCAGGCCTACAATGCCGACGTTGACCGTGCCGTCGCCGGGGAAGCCTCCGACTTCCTGCACGACGTAGGGCAAGGTGGCGTCATAGATCGGGTGGTTGGCGCGCGGCGCTGCGATATTGGCGGCGAGGAAGGGAAACTCGGCCTCGGCTGCGCGTGCTACCAACCCGTCGATCCCGAAGTCGAACTCGTGGTTGCCCACCGCGGCGGCGTCGTAGCCCATCGCGTTCATTACCTCGATCATCGACGCGCCGTCGAACCAGGTTGAGAGCGCCGGGCCGGTGAAGGTATCGCCACCGCTCAGGATCAGGAA
>JAFGNI010000254.1 GCA_016927095.1 Anaerolineae bacterium
GCGCGGCTTAGGAATACCGATGCCCTCATCTTGGAAAATGAGATGCACATAAGCTGATTCAGGAATCGCCTCTACCCGAATCCGCCCTCCTTCAGGGCTGAACTTGACCGAATTGTCGAGGATATTGTAGAAGACCTGACGAATCTGGGCAAGATCACCCGACAGGTAGAGGTCGTCATCGATGGGCCGGAAGTCCCAGGAGATCTTGGTTCCATTGGTGCGCTGGACAAACATCAACGCCAGCTCCGCCACAAGCTCGGCGACCGAGATGCGTTGGTAGTTCAAGGAGAGCCGGTTAAGCGGGCTGAGCGACACAATCTCCTCGACGATACGCGTTACGTCATCGGCTTTCCGCACGACCATCTCCAAGCTCTGGCGCTGCTCAGGCAAGAGGTCCCCCATCTGGCCATCCATCATCAACTCGAGGTAGCCCTTGATAAGGGTCAGCGGCGTGCGCAGTTCGTGAGAGATATTCTGAAGGATCTGATCTTTGAGCTCCGCGAATTCCTGGAGCCGGTCGTAGGCAGCCTGCAGGCGCTGTGAATCGTGATCGCCCTCGTCTCCGGGCCGGCCAAGGGTTCCACGGTTCTTGATAGCGGGCAGGCCGGCGTTTTGCCGGTCTGCCGGCGCCCCGTCCGACTCATCCCACCGTTCCTGAACAATCAGCAGCGCCAGCTGTCGCGCCAGCGTCACCAGAATCTGGACGCTCACCTCATCGAAAGCCGCGTTGTACTCGCTGTAGAGGTCAAGCACACCGATGCGGCGATCGCGATAGCTAAGCGGAATCACGGCCTCGGATTGAGCCCCAGATGCCACCCAAGGTGGCAACGACGCGCGCCCCTTCGACAAGAGGTCCCGGATGACGACGGGATCTTTGTCATTGGTCAGGCGAGCGATGACTTGACCGGGAACAGGCGTCCCAAGCCGGGTGGTCCGCCCGCCATACAGGAGGCGCAACGTCAGTGGCTTGCCCGCATAGAGTGCCACCGTGTCAAGATCGAAGACCTCCGCAATACGTCGCACTGCGGTGTTGAAGAGCAGTTCGTTGCTGCCCTCCCGCACGACCATCGCGCTGATCTCGTCGATCAACTCTATCCGCGCTCTCTGCCGTTCTGCCAACCGCTCGGCGAGGAGTTGCTGGAGCCGGTAGGCGAAGCAGGTGCTCAGAAGTTGCAGGCTCTGAGCGAGCGCCGCCGTCGATGACGGCGGCTCAGCATATCCCAAGGCCACCACACCGATGGGCGACTGTTCCTGCCCCGTCATGTTGAGGCCGGGCTTGATGGGATGGACCAGGACGTGGCGCCGTGTTCCGCCGCCGTCGAAATCCGCGAGGAATCCGAGTTGTGGCCTGGCCTCCTCTATGGCGGCGCGCGCCAGCTGCGCGTGCCCGATATCGGGAAAGAGGGGGCCGAGCATCCCGTCAGCATGGAGCACATAGTCCGACACAAGATTGTGATCGCCGGCGTCGATGAGGGCAATCTCCACCACAGAGGCGGACCCAAGCCCGAGCGCCGTTTCCGCAAACATCTGCAGAAGCCCATCGATATCTACAGAGGCGGATAGCGTATCCAGCGCCCGGATCAGCGCCGGCTGGTCTGAAGCATTAGCTTCGGGTGCGGGACGTTCCGATACCATCGTCAAGCCCTCTTTGGAGGCAGATATGATCTACGTGATGGGATGTGCGCCGCCTATGATAACAGCATCTGGGCTACTGGATAGGCGAACGCATCACCTGTCTGCGGTGGATGCTGCGCGTCGATCTGAGCGCCAGTGACAGTCTTTGTATTTCTTGCCGCTGCCACACCAGCAGGGATCGTTGCGACCGGGCTTGTTGGCGGCGCGCGCCGGCTGTGGCGCCGCATCGCTGGACTGGCTGCCCCCGGCCTGGAACGAGAGCTGGCGCTGGCGGGGTGACTCCGCGGGCACCGGCGCGGCTGCCGCGCGGGACCGTCCCGCCACCGCAGACTGGGGTACCAAGAACAGCGTGCGCACGATCTGCGACTGGATCGACGCCATCATCTCCTGGTACATCTCAAAGGACTCTTTCTGGTAGGCGACCAAGGGGTTCTGCTGCCCCACCGCGCGCAGACCGATGCCTTCGCGGAGCATGTCGAGGCTCGTCAGATGCTGGACCCAGTGATCATCGATCTGCTTGAGGATGAGCCGGCGGTCACGGAAGAGACGAGACAGGGTGACCATCGCCTGGCGCACCTCCGCCTCCAACTCCGCCGGCAAGCGCCGCAGAGGATAATCGTACCACGGCTCGAAGATTTCGGCACCTACTCGCTCGGTCAGCCATTCGCCGACCTTGCTGTAGAAAGGATCGCTTGTGTCAAAGAGCGTCTTGACGGACAACTCCTGCTGCCGGACCGCGCGATACATGTCCAGACCGATGCGCTCGTTCATCTGAGTGTATACGTCATCCGCCCACTTGGCGCACTGGGCGATCAACGCCTCGTCCTCCAGCTCCAGAAAGGCGTCTGCATCAATATTGCGGGGGATGGGCGCGAAGCGACGCAACTCGGCTAACATAGCCTCTTGTTCACCGGCAGCGCCATCGCCAGCTGAACCATCACCCGTGGCATGGGCGCTCACGACCTGGCGCACCTCGGCCTCAAACATCTCCATCAGGTCGTCGTGCAGATCGGAGCGGCTGAGGACCTTGCGGCGCTCGGCATAGATGACCTCGCGCTGCTTGTTGACGACATTGTCGTACTCCAGGACGTGCTTGCGCACGTCGAAGTTGTACCCCTCGACGCGCTCCTGCACCGACTCGATCACACGCCCGAGCATATTGGACTCCAGCGCCTCTTCCTCCAGGCCGGCGCGATCCATCCATGGCTGGAGGCGCTCGCCGCCAAAGCGGCGCATCAGCTCATCCTCCAACGAGATGAAGAAGCGACTGGAACCGGGATCTCCCTGGCGGCCCGCGCGACCGCGCAGCTGGTTATCGATACGGCGCGCCTCGTGGCGCTCCGTACCGATGACGTGCAACCCACCCTGGCTGTAGATGAGGTCCCGGTCCTGGCGGCAGGTAAGGATCTCGTCGCGCAACACCTCGGCCCAACGCTCATCGTAGACGGTCGTGGGGTCCTCGCCTGCCCGCGCCATCTTCAATGCTTGCTCCCAGCCCAGGGATGGGATTGCCGCAAGTTCTACACCCTCACGTCGCAGCTTGTCGCGCGCGAGGCCTTCCGGATTCCCGCCCAGCAGGATGTCGACGCCACGACCGGCCATGTTGGTGGCAATCGTCACCGATCCCGGTCGACCGGCTTGGGCAATGATCAGGGCCTCTTTCTCGTGGTACTTGGCGTTCAGCACCTCGTGGGGAACCCGACGGCGTTTGAGCAACCGTGAAAGTCGTTCCGACGTCTCGATCGCCGTCGTACCCACCAGCACCGGGCGCTGGGCCTCGTGCGTCGCCTGAATCTCGTTGATGACCGCCTCGAACTTACCGGCTTCGGTCTTGTAGATCTGGTCAGGCATGTCAAGGCGTTGGTAGAAGCGCACACCGTCAGGCCCGTCGTAGACCGTCACCGGATAGTTGTCCTGCTCGTCTAGGACGCCACTGAAGGCCACGCCGGCCTCGGGTGGGCGCACCTGCTGCTCCTCAAGGTTGCCATACTGGGCGCGATACTCGACGTTGGTCGGCAGAACGACAACATCGAGGTCGTAGATCTTGCGCAGCTCCTCTTTCTCTGTAGCAGCCGTACCGGTCATGCCGGCCAGTTTGTCGTACATGCGGAAGAAGTTCTGGAAGGTGATCGTCGCGTAGGTTAGCGACTCGCGGCGGACCGTCACGCCTTCCTTCGCCTCGATCGCCTGGTGCAGTCCCTCGGAGTAGCGTCGCCCGAACATCAGGCGCCCCGTGAAGGAATCGACGATAATGATCTCACCGTCGCGAACCACGTACTCCTTGTCCAGCGTGAAGAACTCCTTCGCCCGCAGGGCATTGTCCAAGTAGGGCAGCATCGCCGCGTGCTCCGGATCGTAGATGCTCTCGCCCTCGGGGATGTTGACCATCGACTCGACCTTGGCCACGCCCTCTTCGGTGAGGATGACGATCTGACTCCGCGGATCGACTTCGTAGTCGGTCTCGGCACGCAGTTGTGGGACGAGCTGCGCGAAGCGGCGATAGAGATCGGAGGATTCCTCTGCCGGGCCCGAGATGATGAGCGGGGTTCGCGCCTCATCAATCAGGATGCTGTCCACCTCGTCGACAATCGCGTAGACGAGGTCGCGCTGGGTACACTGGTCGAGGTCCACCACCATATTGTCGCGGAGGTAGTCGAAACCGAACTCGTTATTGGTCCCATAGGTGATGTTCGCGCGGTAGGCCTCGCGACGGGTGATGGGGCGTAGGTGCTGGTAGCGGTCGTCGTCCGACGCGTACGCAGGATCGTAGAGGAACGAGGCTTCGTCGGGCCTGCCGGCACCCGACTGGATCACGCTAACCGAAACGCCAAGCGCGTGATAGACGGGCCCCATCCATTGCACGCCGACCTTGGCGAGATAGTCGTTGGGCGTGACGAGATGGGCTCCGGCCCCGGTCAGTGCGTTCAGATAGAGAGGCAGCGTCGCGACCAGGGTCTTGCCCTCACCCGTGCGCATCTCGGCGACTTCGCCTTGGTGAAGGATCATGCCGCCGATGAGCTGCACGTCATAGTGCCGCAGCCCGATCGTCCGGCGGGATGCTTCGCGCACAGCTGCGAAGGCATCAGGCAAGATGTCGTCGAGGGCTTCGCCCGACACCAACCGCTCGCGGAAAGCCCCGGTCCTGGCCTTAAGTGCCGCGTCGGTCAGCTCGCGGTAGGCCGGTTCGAGGGCATTGATATCGAGTACGGTCTTCTGCAGACGAGCGATGGTCCGCTCGTTGGGATCGCCAAAGATCTTCTTTAGGAAACCACCAAACATTCAAATCTCCATGAGAGAAACGTCATCAGGGAGATTATACCATCCAGAAGAGGTCCGACAATCAACAAAGGTGGAATGACAGGTGCCTCCATGGCTTGGCCCCCCGGTGAGGGGGGATCCGGGGGGCCACCAGCCAAGGAAAGGAGGAGAGGTGCGATGGATTCAAACCATCATAACCTCATCGACCATAATAATAGTACATTTCCGTGCCAACCCTAGTGACAAATGGCTGTAAGTCCTGTGACTTAGCTCCGGTAACAGGGGGGAAAGAGGCCCCCGATCATCCCTGCAACCGCGGGGCATGGAACACCGTAATAACGGAAGGAGGCGCCGGTTTCTGAAGATCGCGATCTGTGCTACACTCAGGCTGGAGCAGGCGACACCGGAGGTTGGGCAAGCAACAGTGTCAGGCTGAACAGAGCGCAAGGAGAACAAAGATGAGCCCAATTGAAGATCCACACGAAGAAGACATCACCCAGATGGCAGAAGATGTAACCCCAGAAGAGTCAGCGGCGCCGGAAACACCGGCGGCAGGTGAAGAGCCCGTTGTCGAAGAAGTCGAGGCCGAGATGGTGACCATCGACCAAAGCGGCGTGCAGAAGGTCACGGCGGACAAGATCTACGTCGACCAGGGCGGCATCGGCCAAGCAGAGGCCCGCTTCATCGACGTGAAAGATGGCGGCATCGGCATTGCCCAGGGCGAAAACGTCAATGTGACCGACGGTGGCATCGGCATCGTCGCCGCCAACAACGTGAAGATGGAGGACGCCGTCGCCGTCTTCGTGGCGGCGAACGAGATCGAAGGGGAGGACGTCACGGTGCTCTTTGACGTTCGCGCCGCGGTCGTCTTCGCGCTGGTGCTCGGCGCCATCAACGCGTTGTTCAAGCTCTTCTTCAGGCGAAAGCGCTAATCGGCACCCACCCACGAAAAGCGGGCGGCGCTAGAAGCGCCGCCCGTTGCCGTTTAGAGAGGGACTCGCCCGTTACGCCTGCGCGACCTCCACCACCGAAGCGAAAGCTTCGGGCTCATTGACAGCCAGATCGGCGAGGATCTTGCGGTCCAGCTCAATGTTGGCTGCCTTCAGGTCGTGAATCAAGCGACTGTAGGTCGTGCCATTCATCCGGGCAGCAGCGTTGATGCGCATAATCCACAGGCGCCGCAGATCACGCTTCTTGTTGCGTCGATCGCGGTAAGCATACACCATGGATTTCATCCACGCTTCATTGGCTCGCCGGAACAGCTTACGGCGCGTCCCAAAGAAGCCCTTGGTCTGCTTCAGAAGCTTCTTATGGCGACGGCGTGTTACGGTTCCACCTTTAACTCTCACAATTCACCTCAATGACTCAGCGGTTACTTTTCTCGAAGATGAGGGGCCAGCCTGCGGATCCGCTTTTCGAGCCCCCTGCTCTCCACAACAAACATCTCGTCCAACTCCGCCTTGGTGCGGCGTGCCTTCTTGCGGCGGAAGTGGCTCTTACCCTGTCGGGTGCGCATCAACTTCCCGTTGCCGCCCTTGGAAATGCGGAAGCGCTTGGAAGTTGGTTTATGCGTCTTGATCTTCGGCACTTTCTCTCCTCCTGCTAGCTCTTCTTGGGCGCCAGTACCATGAGCATCGTTCGCCCATCCATCTTAGGAGCCATCTCGAC
>JAFGNI010000255.1 GCA_016927095.1 Anaerolineae bacterium
GCGTCTTCGTGGGTACCTTCGATGGGTGGTACAACGATCCGAACCAGGCGCTCTACCTCACCATGCTCTATGACGACGTCGCAGTCGACACACTCAAGTTGGTCGACACCTACGACGAGACCAACGGTCTGCGCGCTATGGCCTATGACGACGTCGCAGTCGACACACTCAAGTTGGTCGACACCTACGACGAGACCAACGGTCTGCGCGCTATGGCCTATGACCCCACCCACCGCCGGCTCTACCTTGCCGTAGGGAGCACTATGATGGTGGTGGAGGTGAACCACGGTGAGACTTGCCCAGCCCCACTGACCGGCGTTGAGATCGCGGGTACGGCGCTGGGGCAGATCGACACCCCGTACACCTTCCTTGCCGTGACGACCCCCGCCAACGCCACGTCCCCCGTGAGCTATACCTGGTCTCCAGAGCCGCTGAGTGGTCAGGGCACCGCTGTGGTCACGTACAGCTGGGCCTCACCCGGCGACTACGCGGTCGCCTTGACGGCGAGCAACTGCGGTGGCGTGGACACCGCGACCCACAACGTCAAGATCCTGGCAGCAGCGCCAGAACGGGTGTGCCTGCCGGTGATCGTGCGGTGATGGCGCGGGGCCCGGCACGCTAGAACGCGATAAACCATGGGAGTCCCGGTCGGGATCCCGGCGCAGCGAGCTTGAGGGGACGCGATGTAGCGGAGCGGAGAGCGGCGGTCGAGATCGACGGTGAGCTACGGCACGATGGCTGCGTGAGCTCGGAGAAGCGCGGCAAGGTCCGCGTAGGGGACGGTGCCGGGGGTGGTGTTTCGGCGGACGGCGAGGGCAGCGGCGGCGCCGGCAGCCTGCCCCATCGCCATACAGGGCGCCTGGACACGAAGGGCGGAGTTGGCGAGGCGATCACTGCTGATGCAGCGACCTGCCACCAATAGGTTATCACTCCCCTTGGGGATCAGCGCCGCCAATGGCACCGTCGGAACGACGCCAGGTTGGAGCTGCCGGGGTTCCACGCCGGCCTCGGTGTGCACGTCGACGGGGTAGAAGGCGTAGCAGACCGTGTCGGGGAACCGGTGACCGCTGATGTAGTCGTCCACGGTGACGGTGGTCTCGCCTGCAATGCGGTAGGTTTCGCGCACAGCGGTCTCGGATGCCAGCGTCACGAGGTAGGCGCCCTCGCAGCCCGGGAGCGTGCGCACGAAGCGCAGGAGCCGCAAGAGGGATTGGCGCCCGGCGATGTTGGCTGCGGTCTGGGTCTGAGACGTGGCACTGTCGGCACCGAAGACGTGCTGGGCGTTATTGCCACCGGAGCGGAGGAAGCTAAGGAAGGGCGCGCGCACGTTGGCAACGTCACCGGAGCACAGATCGCCCTGGGCCAGCGCCTCCCGGTAGCGCGCCTCGATGGCCGTCGGATCCAGGCGCGCGACGTCGTAGCCGCCGAGGCGAAAGAGAAGCGTGCCAGGCTGGCGTGTCTCGCCCCGAATGCGGGGAAAGCCTGCCATCGCCACCACATCGGCATCGCCTGTGCAATCGATAAGCTGCGCACAGGTGATCCGGCGACGCATGCCCTTACCCAGCGTCTCAACCAGCCAATGACCGCCCTCTCGTCTGACCGCGGTCGGGATCTCGTAGTAGCACAGGCCGACACCGGCCTCCAGGCAGGCCTCCTCGGCGATGGCGGCATAGAGCGCGCCGTCGAGCAGGATCTGGTGCAGCCAGTGGTGATCGCCACAGGGCTGGGAGAAGTCCGGCAGCGTCCCGCCGCCGAGCGCGACGGTCCGCAGCACCAACTCCCAGCCGATGCCGGCGATGATCTGACGCCCCCAGGCGTGAAAGAGACCTGGGAACGCTACGCCCCCGGTGGACATCGTACCGCCGAGCTGAGGACCGCGTTCCAAGACGGCGACGGTAGCGCCGGCGCGGGCGGCCTGGGTGGCGGCGATGGCCCCGGCAGTGCCGCCCCCGACCACGAGAACATCCACCTCCGTATCGATACGTGCTAGTGAAACCATCGAAGTGCCTCCGTCCTGTCGATGAGGAGCTCGTAGCTCGCCCAGGCTTCCCCCCGCCACCGAGCATGCGCCGGATAGGGCGGGGCCATGTAGTTGCCCATCGCGGCGTCCAAGCGCTGCATCAGCAAGTATAGCAGAAGGCGCTTCTCGTCCGGCTCGGCGCCATAGGCTTCGAGGAAGGCCTGCCACGACACCGTATCGGGCTCGGCTAAGAAGGACGGATACCTGAGGCTGGCGAGGTCCCAGGCCGGATCCCAGTAGCAGAAGTCGGCGAGATCCATCACCTTGGTGACATGCCAGCCGTCGTTCTTGTCCAGGTAGACGGTCCAGTGGAGCGCTCCGCCGGTGACGAGTGTAGGCTCGTAGGCATCGAGATAGGGACGTTGCTGGGTCCAGAGGGCCTGGAGGCGCCGGTAGGCGTCGCGCGAAAGATGGCCCTGGGCGACGGCTTGGGCGCCGATAGTGACGATGACGGCCTCGTACTGGTGCGCGTTGGGCGAGCCAGGATAGACGGTGCCTGGGCCGTCTATCCAGCCCGGCGTGTCGTGGTGGATGGCGTGGAGCCGGCGGTAGACATCGCCAAGGGCGGCGTAGATGCCGCGGCGGCCGGCGCCGTCCGCCTCGCGCAGCAGGTCGCCCATGCGCCTACCGCCAAGGTGGGCCTGGATGATAAGAGGCGACGGCAGCAAGTCGCCGGTGGCGTCGAGGGCCAGCGTCTCCGGCGCGGGGAGCCCGTGGTCGCGGAGCAGACCGGCGATGTAGGCCTCCTTGACCGAACAGGAGAAGTCGGCATCGATCTTGAGGTAGACGACCTCGCCGTCGTCGAGCGTGATGCGGAACTGTTGGCGGATCCAGGTACCGCGGTCCTCGATTCGCGCGACTGCCCTGCCAGGCAGGTGATAGACCAGCGCAGCCTTGACCGATGCCACCCGGACCTCACGTGATGATGTCATAGAGCCTCGAGTCCAGGATCGCGCAGGATGTAGGACGGGCTGTCCAGCCCGTCTCGCCGGCGCAGCCGGCGCC
>JAFGNI010000256.1 GCA_016927095.1 Anaerolineae bacterium
CCGATCCGGCAGATCGCCGGTGATAGCGGCGCGTGCACCGGTTCCCCCGTCTCCAGACTATGCACGAAGTTCTGGATCGGATTCTGGTAGGGGGGCTCCAGCTCGTCCACCGGCATCACTTCACCTTCCGGATGAGCTTCCGTCTGCACCCGGATTGTTGGCTCGTAGTCGTAGGAGCTGATGGTGCCCTCGGTGCCCACGATGACAAAGCCGCACTTCGGCTGCGGTTGGTGCGTCCAGGGGTCAGTGAAGGTCCCCCAGCGCGTCTCGAACTTCGAGAGCCCCACGGCATAGCGCGCCAGCGTGATGCTGTGCTCATCGACCTCCAGGCCTGCCGGTTCGTCCACCATTGTCGTGATCTCGACCGGCTTGGCGCCGCCGTGGAACCACGTCCCCAGCGTGACACCGTAGCCCAGGTAGTCGTTCAATGAGCCGCCGCCCTGGGCCCGTTGGTACCACCAGCTCTCGTTTTTGCGTCGCGCCGCCTCCTCCGCGGAGACCTCAACCTTGTCGGCGAGATGGCGGAGCGGGCCGCGGTTGCCGTCATAGTAGTGGACCTCGATCACGTCCCCGATCACGCCGTTGTCGATGAGGCGCTTACTGGTGACGTGGGGTGGATACCAGGCCAGCGGCCAGTTGATGACCATCTGCTTGCCCGTCTTGGCTATCGCGGCGATCATCCGGTCGGCCTCTGCCAACGACGCTGCGAAGGGCTTCTCCACCAGGATGTGTACGCCGAAGGGCGCCACCCGCTCGACCCATTCTCCGTGCGTGGCCGTCGCAGGGCAGAGCAGCGCGATATCGGGCTGGGCCGTCTCCAGACACTCTCGATAGTCGGTGAAGATTCGCGCCTCGGGGATGCCGAATCTCTCGGCTAGCGGGGCCATCCGCTCCGGTCGAGTATCACAGATGCCCGCGATCTCCACGTCCGGATGTTCGTGCGCCTGCCGCAGTAGATCGCCCATATGCATGTGGTCGAAGTTGATGCCGACAATCTTGTGGGTTTTCATCGATTCCTTGTCCTTTCTTGAGCTCTGACCGATGTGTGAGCCGTCCTCTGCGCAGGGCGAAGCGTTGTCTTCGCCCCCTCTCAATGAACCAGGCAGGCACCCCTCAGCAGCGGAAGCACGTCGCTGCAACGCGGGGTCGAAAACGACGTTTCGACCTACGCGGCGTCGCCGGAGGCTTGGTTGTTCCTAGATCCCCGGCAGCCGCCGGACCTCGCCAACGCGCTTGGGCTGGCCATCATGCGAGCTGGCGATGGCGGCGAAGGCCAGCTCCAGGCTGCGCAGGTTGTCTGCAGCATTGTGGTAGGGCGTCCGGTTTTCCTCGATGGCGCAGAGCAGCTCACCCATCGTGCCGTGGAAGCCATCGTCAAACCATTGGCCTTGGAGCTCGGGTCGCATGACGCCCTCCTGGGTGAAGATCTCCAACGTCTGCTCCTGGAGGCCGGTCCCCGTGCTCTGCGCCGTTCCTTTCGTGCCGATCAGGGTCGTGCGGTCATAGGGGCCGAACTGGGTGAAGGCGTTGAAGTTCATCGTCGCCTGGGCGGTGGGATAGTCGACAAGCACGTGGGCCAGCAGTGGCGGCTTGGGCGTCTGGCCCGCGGCGTAGCCGATGGCGGCATAGACGCGCTCGGGACGCCGGTCGCCGAAATAACAGGTCAGCATATCGAACCAGTGAATCGCGAAGTCGTAGAGCACCAGATCGTAGATCTCGTCAAAGGGCGTGCCCTTCACCCAACTGTGGTCCCAGTGCACCGCAAGATCGGCGCTGGTGAGGTCGCCCAAGAGCCCGGCGGCAACAGCCTGTCGCATATAGGCGACGTGGGGCGCCCAGCGTCCGTTCTGGTTGACCGCCAGCTTGACGCCTTGCCGCTCCGCAAGCTCGCAGAGCCGCTCCCCCGTGGTCAGATCGAGCACGAAGGGCTTCTGGCTCAAGACGTGTTTGCCGGCCAGCAGCGCGGCCTCGATCAGGGCCACCCGCTCTGGCGGATGTGTGGCGATATCCACAACCTCCACGTCGTCGCGGGCCAGCACGTCGCGGTAGTCCGTGGTGACCTCTGCCTCAGGGTAGAAGGTGTCACGCCGGTCCACCGCGCGTTCCATGATGAGGTCGCAAATCGCAACGACGTTGTAGCCTGCCGCACGGTAGGCAGGGAGGTGGTGCCCTGTGATGCCTCCTGCGGCGATCAGGCCAATCGCGGGCCGGTAGCTCTTGGGGTCAGTGGGTTGATAGCGGAGATCTGGCGCCTCTAGGCTCGCCAGCGTCTCGCTCCGCGCTCCGGCGTAATCATCCTCTGGGACCTGTGCCCCCTCAGGTGTTTCCGTCCGTGATCCTGCTTCATCAGGCATAGCCGGCCTCCTAGTGCTGTCGATGCTGTCGTGGTGTCTGAAGTCTACTAGCACTGCCGGTAGTTGTCCATCTGATGGCGACACATGCGTCCTGTAACTTTGACAATAGGCCATCCTAACTTACACTGAATGGTAGGTTTATCATAACAAAGGAGGCTGATCGTGACTAAGCTGACTCAGGTTGAAGGCATTGGTGAAGTCTATGCGCAGAAGCTGATGGACGCCGGTGTGGCGACGACAGAGGCGCTGTTGCAGAAGGGATCGACGCCTGCCGGGCGTAAGGAGATGGCCGAGGTAACGGGCATCAGCGGCAAGCTGATCCTGGAGTTCGTGAATCACGTGGATCTGTTCCGGATCAAGGGTGTCGGCGAGGAGTACGCCGATTTGCTGGAGGAAGCGGGCGTGGATACGGTGCCCGAACTTGCCCAGCGCAATGCAGCCAACCTGCACCAGAAGCTGATGGAGGTCAATGCCGAGAAGCAGCTGGTGCGGCAGCTGCCGGGCCTCTCGCAAGTTGAGAGCTGGGTCGCGCACGCGAAAGAGCTTCCCCGCGTCGTGACCTACTGAGCAATCACCTATATGATAGGAGGGACCCCCTGGCGCGCGTAGCAGGGGGTCCCTCTTTCTTTGGTGGGCTCTAGACGACCTCAGCCTCCGGTGGGCTCTCCTCCTCGGCCTCTCCCTCGTCGTCACCGCCGACGCGCTCGACCACGATTGTCGCCTTTCCGATCAGGGCTGCGATGGCGCCCACCGCCGCGAGCTGGGGCGCCAAGGCGGTGCCGACCACGCCCCAGGTCAGGGGTAGGTCAATCAACGGTCGTCCATCGCTGCTCTTGATGACGATACGGCGCACATTCCCCTTGTGGATGATCTCCCGAACCTTGCCCAATAGCCGGTCCCCGTCGATCCGGAACTCCTCTGTGCGAACCTGTTCCTCACTCATGATAGCCCCTTTCTACGTAAGTGACTTACAAATAGTATAGTACAGAATCGATGAGGGGTAAAGCCCACCAGCGCTACTACC
>JAFGNI010000257.1 GCA_016927095.1 Anaerolineae bacterium
GACGGCACGATCACCGTCAACGCCGGTGGCGATGGACTGCGGGCCAACAACGATGTCGATGCTGAGGAGGGATACATCGTGATCGAGGGCGGGACGCTGACGATCACCGCAGGTATGGACGGGATTCAGGCGCAGACTGACCTGTTGATCACCGGTGGGACCATCGCCATTTCCTCGGGTGGTGGTAGCATCAACAGCAGTGACCGGGGCGACTGGGGCACGTGGGGGCAGGGAGGGAGTAGCGCGGAGGGTGACGGTGACAGTGCCAAGGGGCTGAAGGCCGGTGTCGACGTCACGATCGAGGGCGGTACGATCAGCATCGATTCGTCGGATGATGCTATTCACTCCAATGACAGCCTCACCGTTAATGCGGGGGAGATTGCCCTGGCGTCGGGAGATGATGGGGTTCACTCGGATGCCACCCTAGTGGTCAACGGCGGCACGATGAGCATCAGCAAGTCCTATGAGGGCATCGAGAGCACCGTCATCACGATCAACGGTGGCACGATCCGTATGGTTGCGAGCGACGACGGCATTAACACCGCAGGTGGTGCCGATGGATCAGCTCTGGGCGGGCGACCGGGTCAGAATGCCTTCAGCGCCAGCGGGGACTACTACCTGACCATCAACGGTGGCTATGTTGCGGTCGATGCTCAAGGTGATGGGATTGACGCCAACGGCGCGATCGACATGACCGGTGGCGTGGTCCTCATCAACGGTCCCACGGGCAACATGAACGGTGCCCTGGACTATCTGGGTTCGTTCACGATCACCGGTGGCGTCCTGGTCGCAGCCGGCAGCCTCGGGATGGCGCAGGCGCCCAGCACAACCTCGACGCAGTATACGATGATGCTGAACTTCTCGTCCGTCCTGGCAGCGGGCACGCTCATCCATCTGGAGACCGAGGATGGTCAGGAGATCGTAACCTACGCGCCGTCGAAGGCGTATCAGTCGGTCGTCGTGTCGCTGCCTGAGCTGAAGAACGGCGCCACCTACACGATCTATGCCGGGGGGAGCTCGACCGGTACGGTAACCGACAGCCTATACGCCGGAGGGGCCTACACACCGGGCACGAAGGTCACGGATATGACGATCTCGAGCATCGTCACCGGAGCGGGCGCCGGTGGCGGGTTCGGCGGTCCTGGCGGTGGGCGGCGGCGTCCGTGACGACCGCCAGTGGTGATATGGGGTACGCCCGACCTCTCGGGTCGGTGACCGGGTGTGGCGGGCATGGCGATGTCGCCGCCCAAGGTGCACCCTACCTGCTGTTGGTGGGGTGCACCCCGCCCCTACAGGACCGGCAACGCCTGTAGGCCGGGGCGTGGCAGCACCTGTGCGGTTGATGTCGCCCCCAATCTGATATGCACCCCTGCCCTTCCCATCACTGGCGCGGAATCGGCACCCGTAGTAGATTTGGCGTGTGATGATCTCGGTCGGCGACCGTTCCCCACCACCTGTTCCCCACCTCACCGTCGCCGCACTGCCCACGGTTCATTTCTAGGAAGGGGACAGCCCATGCCTGTGGTCGAGATACGGGATTATGACGAACAGGATCTGCCGGCCGTTAGCGCGCTGATTGCGGAGACCTACGAGGCCTACAACCTCGATTTCCTTCCTCCAGAGGAGCGAGAGGCTTTTCTGGGTCCGTTCGCTCATGTGGCGTCGCCCACTGCCGCGCAGGAGGCTGAGATCGCCAACGCGATCTTGTCCGAGGTCGTCCTGGTGGCTGACGATGGTGGCGAGGTGGTGGGCGTTCTCCGGGGTCGCAAAGAGCGTTTGGCCAGCCTGTTCGTGCGCGGAGACCGCCATAGGGCGGGCATCGGACGGCAGCTCGTCGAAAGCTTCGAGCAGTGGAGCCTCGCACAAGGCGTGCGGGTGATCCGGCTTGCAGCCACGACTTATGCCGTGCCCTTCTATCTGAAGATGGGATACAAGCGTTCCACAGGGATGCGCGTTGGTTGGAGTTTTGAGGGCCACGGACTGCCCTACCAGCCGATGCGCAAGGTCTTGCGGTAGGCCCAATTGAGATTGGGGAGGGCAGGGTGCAGAGAGCGAAAGCGCTGACAATCTTTGAGCAGGACAGCCTGGACACGGCTGCTACACGATATGGGACGTCGCGGGATGCGCTGCAGATCTTCGAGGGGACCGAAGGCTGTCAGAACTTGGTCTACGCCTACCAGGCCGCAGGTCGCCCGCTGGTGCTCCGGGTCTCCTACCGTCCTGACCGCCCCCTGGGACAGATCGAGGCGGAGCTGGACTTCATCTCCCATCTGGCAGATCAGGGCGTGCGCGTCGCCCGCCCGGTGCCGTCGCGAGGCGGTCGCCTGGTCGAGGCTTTCGAGACCGGCGCCCTGACCTTCATCGCGGTCTCGTTTGAGCGGGGCCGGGGGATGCGGGTCCCCGACAACGACTACCGTTATCGTGAGGGTGCGCCGATCGAGGAATACTTCCGCGACTGGGGCCGGGCGCTGGGGCAGATGCACGCGGGGGCCAGAACCTATATCCCCCGGGCCGGGTTGCAGCGGCGCCCGGACCTTCTTGAGCTCCTGGACTTCGAGCCGGTCGAGGACCGGGTGCCAGGAGATCTGCCGCAGGTCCGGCAGAAGCTCTCAGTGCTGCTGGACGAGCTCCGCGGGCTACCGCGGGACAGCGACGGCTATGGCCTCATCCACGGCGATTTCAACGACGGGAACTTCACCGTCGACTACAGCAACGGGGATATCACGGTCTTCGACTTCGACGACTGCTGCTATGGCTGGTTCGCCTATGAGCTCGCTTGTGCCTGGGAGGGCGGGGTGGGCCGCACGATGTTTGAGCCCCTCGCCGAGCGCAGAGGCTTTATGGACCGGTACTTCGACGTGTTGTTGGCGGGGTATGCCGAGCATAACCGGCTCCCTACTGCGTGGCTCGACCGCGTGCCCCTCTTTTTGCGAGTGGTCCAGATGCAGGAACTCCTCTACTTCCTGCAGTACTGGCATGGGCCGGACGAGGAGATTCAGGCAGGGCTCCGCTACAAAATCCGATGCGTGGTGGAAGACATCCCTTGGTTGGGGTTCTTCGACGCCATCTACTGTCCGGAGCGACCGTTCCGGCTCTGACACGGGACAAGGCCTTCGGCTCGAGGCCTCGTTGTCAGGAAGCGAAGGTTATCCTCCCACTGTCGATCGATCAGTCAGGGGCCGGCCTATACCTCACAAGGGGGTTCGTCCCGGACGGAGCGGATCAGGTCCGCTGCCGCAGCCTCCTGGTCCTCGGTGCCGCTGATGCCCACCCAGGCCGATCCCTCTGCGCCGTAGATGCCGCCGGCAGCGACCAGGCGTGCCTCGGCGCCGGTCAGCCACGCGATGGCGTCGAGCTCCGTGAAGATCTCGCCCGGGAAGGGGTAAAGGCGGGTACCGGAGGCGTTCGGGGCGTTGACGTAGGCTGCCAGCTCGATGACGTCCTCGAAGACGCGCTTCTCCACGCCCACGGGGATGATGACCTCGACGCGGCGCCCGTAGACTGCGGACAGGACGGCGTGGATGGTGCCGCCCTCGGGATGCCCGATCTGCACGGCAGCCTGTCCGTAGGGATCGAAGGCGTTGGCGCCCTTGAGCACGATATCCCCCGCCTTGAGATCGCCGCCGACGTCGTAGATCGTCTTGCCCTTCTGCCAGACGCCGTCGACGATGACCACGTCGCCCGCTAGCTCGGCGTCGGCGGGCTTGCGACCGGGCGCGACGGTCAGCCCCCGGCGAAAACCCACGCGGGTGAAGCCCTCGTCCTGCCCCAACGCCGTGAGGATCTCCTGAGCAACATAGCCATTGGTCGTTCCCGCGATGATGACGAGCGTGCCCTTCTCCAATACCTCCCTGATGCGCGGGTGCTGCGCCATCCCCTTACCGATCAGGCGCTTGCCCATTGCGGTGGTGATGCAGACCTGCTTCATAAATCCCTCTCCTCTGTGTTTGCGAAGCCAGACCAGACCTCGTCCAGACGCGCCATAGCTTCGGCGGGTAGGGGGCCGCGATTGGCGTAGGTCACGGCCTTATCCAATTGGTCCATATTGGAGATGCCAACCATCGCCGTGGATACCTCGGGCTTGGCCAGCACAAAGCGGACCGCTGCCTCGACCAGGCTCTTTACGTAGCCCTCTTCTGCCAGGAAGTCAAAGCGCTGGGCTAGCGCCACGTCCTTGGCATAGGTGGCAGCGGTGCCGATGGGGGTGACGCGGGGCGCTGCATTGGCGGCGCGGTCGGGGGTGCCGCTCAGGGCCCCCGCGGCAAGCACGCGGATGGCAATGACGCCGATGCCCTGCGCAGCGGCCTTGTCGATCAGTTGCTCGTAGTCCTGGAAGGGAAAGGCTCTTGCTGCCGGCATGCCCGCGGTGGGGTTGAGCAGGTTGTAGCACGACTGCACGGTCTCCGCGCGCCCCAACGCGATGGCCTCGTGGAGGACACCGGTGTCGCCGAGGCCGTTGATGCCGTAGTGGCGTACCTTGCCCTGCTGCTTGAGGGTCTCGAAGGCGTCCAGCGCCGCTTCCACGTCGGCCAGGCTGACCCAGCCGCGCTCGGGCTGCCGCTCCTGTCGTACGACGTTGTGTAACTGAATTAGCTCGACTTGCTCGCGGCGGAGGCGCCGGAGGCTGCCCTCTACCGATGCGAAGATCGACGTCCGGATGTCTGCCATCTCCTCCGGCAGCAGGTTGACCTTGGTTCCGATGATGACGTCGGCGTTCAGCTCCTCCAGCACCCGGCCCAAGCTGGCCTCTGACTGGCCATCGCCGTAGGCACGGGCGGTATCGAAGTAGGTAATCCCGGATTCGATCGCGCGGGCGACCACCGCGACTTTGTCCTTGTGCGCGCCCTTGATGAGCAGCCCGCCGACCGCTCCACAGCCGAATCCCAGTGCCGAGATCTTGATTCCGGTCCGTCCTAGATTACGGTATTCCACAGGTTGCCTCTCTCTCGCAGACTATATCACCGCAGAGCGCGTGGAGTGCGCAGAGGTCGTTTCCGGTGGGACCAGCGCGTTGAGGATGGGCTTGACCCAGCGATCCTCGTCGATGTTGTAGACGATGAAGTCGGAGTCGAACTGCCAGTAGCCCCAGCTCCAACCCAGCCGCTCCGCCTCGCGGGCCATGAAGCTCGTGTAGCGTACCCGCGAGGGCATATCCGCTCTGTCGTAGGCACCGAACTCACCGAGGTAGATGGGGCGGTCGTGTGCCTTCGCCCAGGCCTGGACGCCGCCTAGCTCCTCTTGGATCAGCGCGGTCTCCTCGGGAGTCCCTTCCCAGGTGACGCCAAGCTGGTCCACGTACTCGGTCCAATGGGCGCCCTGGTGGGTGAAGGGCATCGGATGGTAGTAGTGGACGGTCACGATGATGTTTTCGTCGTCTTCCGGCAACTCGAGCTCGTCGAGGTAGTCGATGCCGTTCCAGAAGGCCGGGCCGATAATCAGCGTGCGATGGGGGTTGGTGCGGCGGATGATCTCGTAGGGCTCTAGAAGTAGCTCGTTCCAGAGCGCCGGTGTTAGGCCTTTGTTGGGCTCATTGAGAAGCTCGAAGAGGACCGTATCCGGCGTATCCTGATAGCGCGGGGCCAGCTGCTCCCAGGTCGCCAGGAACTTGGGTTTCAGCCCCTCGGGGTCCGCGCCCATTGCGTTGAATTCGTGCATATCGATAATGACGAGGAGATCGTTAGCCAGTGCCTGCGCCACAGCCCAGTCCAACGTCTCCAGCCACGTCGTGTCGATGGCGTAGTCGGGTGTCTCGCCCATGTGGCTAAAGGGGTGGATGTTGATACGGACGTGGTCGAAGCCGGTATCACGGATGAGCCGGAAGTGCTTGTCCTGCATGCGGGCCTTACCGCGGGATTCCCAGAGCGGATCGTAGCCGATGATGTTCACGCCGCGGCCTAGCCGACGGTTCTGTGCAAAAGCGTGCAGTGCGGTTGTCACGTGGTTCTCCTTAGGTGATGGGTAGTGAAGGGCTACGCCTAGGGTACCAGCCTGAAATACTGCTCGAGCATCTCGTCCACGGTCAAGGTGCCGGGATCAAACCCCAAGGCTTGAACGCTCTGGGCCAGCTGGGTGATCTGAGGTGGCGCCAGGTTGGTCTCGCTCAGGATCTCCGACTGGGTGAAGACATCCCTTGTCGGCCCATCGGCAATGATGCGCGCGCGTCCCATCGCGATGGTCCGGCGTGCGTACTGCCCCACAATCGGCATATCGTGGGTGATGATGATGACCGTGTGCCCGTGCTCCTCATTCAGGGCCTTCAGGAAACCCATGATCTCCAGGCTCTGTCTGGCGTCCTGGCCCGTCGTTGGCTCGTCCACGATGATGACCTGGGGGCGGAGGGCCAGGATTGACGCGATCGCAACGCGCTGGCGCAGACCTTTTGACAGAAAGAAAGGATGCTCCTGGCGATAGGCCTGGGGTAGGCCCACGACCTGGATGGCCTCCTCCACACGTTCCTTGACCTCGTCCTCGGAGAGTTGGATATTCCGGGGGCCGTAGGCGATCTCATCCCAGCAGTTGTTGTTGAAGAGCTGGTGGTCCGGATTCTGAAAGACGTATCCCACACGCCGGACCATCTGGACGATGGAGCTGGACTTGGAGTTCAGGCCATCCACAATGACATCCCCGGAGGTGGGCTTGTAGAGGCCGTTGAGGCACTTGGAAAGGGTGGTCTTGCCGGATCCGTTCTGCCCAATGAGAGCGATGAACTCCCCCTCAAAGATCTCCAGGCTGATGTCCGACAGCGCCAGTGTGCCGTCAGGGTACGCGAAGGTCAGGTTCCGAACTTGGATGTAGGCTTCGCCCTCTGTCATCGCCGGCCTTTCTGGTTCAAGCTTGGCACAGACCTTTGAGCAATGCGCTCGCAGCCTCTACAGTCAGAGGGTAGTCCCCACGATAGCGATCGCGCTTGCTCAACTCCTGGAAGAATCGGAGGGCACCAGGCGGATAGACACTGCTCTCCAGTAGAAGGTCCGTCTCCTGGAAAAATGCCTGTGTGGCATCGTCCAGCATCAACTCGCCGTCCACTAACAGAATCATCCGTTCCGCCAAGGGAACCAGATTCTCAAGGCTGTGTTCGATGACGATGATCGTGTTGTTCTGCTCCTCCTTCAGCCTTGCCAGGACTTCGAATATCCGCACGCGGCTGACCGGATCCAGCATAGATGTGGGCTCGTCGAGAATGAGCACTTTCGGCATCATCGCCAACACCGCGGCTAGGGCGACACGCTGCTTCTGTCCGCCGGAGATCTCGTAGGGGGGTTTCTCGAGGAGTTGCTCCAGGCCCGTCAGGTCTGTGACCCAGGCCAGACGCTCGCGTATCTCAGGGATGGTCAGCCCGATGTTCTCCATCCCGAACACGAGTTCGTCTTCGACGGTCATGGCGGTGAACTGGGCTTCTGGATCTGAGAAGACGACGCCAATCAGCTGCTGGAGTTCCCCGGCATCGTAGTCCTCGACTTCCGTTCCGAAGACCGTCACAGTGCCGTTCTTGATGCCGTTGTACTGACCGGGGATCAGACCATCGATGGAATAGGCCAGGGTCGTCTTCCCAGAGCCGTTCGGGCCAATGATGCCCACAAACGAGCCCTCCTCGATGCTGAGATTGATGTCCTTGAGGGCGGGGATCTTGGTATTGATGTACTTCCACGAGTAGTCAGCGATCTCTATGATTCCCGACACAGCACACTCCAATCAGCTAACGACGCTTCTGAGCCAACCGATAAGCCAGGACTCATCCATCCCAAAATAGCCGTAGCCGTAGCGCAGGATCAGCAGCGCCACGAAAGCGATCCCGATGATGGCAATGAACACAAGATCATAGGCCTTGTATGAGTAGTGGGTGAGGATATAGTCGGCTCGCTTGATTCTGCTGGCGGCACCGGTGAAGGCGTAGCCCCGCGCGACCAGGGCATTGGTGAACTCCTCCGAACGCCGCAGGGATAGCGCGAAGAGCGGGATCATATACATCACATATTGCCGAACCTTATACGGCAGCGACTTACCTGAAGGGTCGTAGCCGCGTGCCTGCTCTGCTTGCCGGACGATCTGGAAGTCCTCCAGCACCATCCCTGCCGCCCTTAGTGCCATCGCGAAGATGTAGGTCACGACGAAGGGCACTCGCACGCTGCGCATGGCAACGATGATGTCCCGCTCGCGCGATGTGCTGAGGAAGAAGACCATCGTAAAGATCATGGGGAGGACACGGAAATAAACGACGATTGCGTCGCGGATTCGCTCCCAGTAGATGTTCACCCGCCATATCCGCGTGACCAACTGAAACTCGGGATGGGTCCCTCCCAGTATTGTGTATGAGATGAGGATGATCGATCCCATCGATATCGCCACCGGGACATAAATCCGCAGCGTCTTCATATTCACCCGGCTGATCCACATCAGGAGCATGATAGCGATCATCAAGCCCAGGTTCCACTCTGGGGCTGAGACGAACATAGGGAAGAGGCTGACGATCAGGAGAAAGAACAGCTTCACGAAAGGATGCACTAGATAGATGGGCGATTCGTCGGGTATATACCCCAACAGCGTTTTTCGCATCTGCCTACCTCAAAGACGCTCCGTGGGGGACCCAGCCCCCACGGAGCGATGATCCTGCGGGAATAGGCTTGCGCTCAGCACGTCGCTGAGTTAGGCCCACCACTTCTTCACAAAGGCTGTGGTGCGGATGACAACCGGCGACAGGGCTTTTAGCAGAATGAAGTTGAACACGATCCCTGCGAGCATATTGCCGCCGAACCATCCCCAGATGAAGAGCGGCACCGAATCGGTCGTCAGCAGGCCGAAGCTTCTCAGCACGACCAAGGGCGACCACAATGCGCCGAATGCGCTGGAAACTAGCATCGCGGCGAGAAGGTATCCGTAGTCACGTCCCGACTTGAGCCGAGGATCGAGTTTGAACCGCCGGAAAACCCAAGCCGGCAAGAAGGCCTGGACCGCGTTGGCGGGGATGTAGGCAAGAGAGACATAGAACGGCGTACCAGCAATACCATTGGAGAAGAAGGGGAAAATAGCACCGGCCAGCACACCCCAACCACCAAACCAGATCGCGCCCACCTGCTGCACGGCGATGCCTGTCCAGAAGAAGTTCACGCCGAACCCCAGTGGGAAGCTGATGCTCCCGAAGGCGCCCACCACAAAGCCAATGCCGATCAGCAGGGCAAGGATCACGATGTGGATGACGCCGACGGAGCGCCGCTCGCCCTTCTGAACGGTCCAGATTTCCTCTGCAGTCACTTCGGACCCAACTGCTGCTGTCATGAGAACCTCCAGTCCTGACCTCTAATGATGGATGATAGGGTGGGTTCTGCCTGTCACTGCATTGTGGGCTGCTCCCTCCTTTCTCGGAACCCGTTCCGATCACGATCGACGCCAACCCAGCAAACTGCTCCACCTCCAGAATAGCACCGCTAGCCGACGGTGTCAATTGTCCAAACGGGTACGCTGCAGGGCACTCACGACCGGCAGCCCCTTGCGAGATGTAGCGTCGTTTCGCTCATCACGCCTCCGTTTCCGTGCGAGTGTTTGGGCAATCCATGGTCAACCGTCCGGCCTCTCTCATAACATATAGAGCATCTAGCGTCACGAAAGGGTTCATTACCTGCCTACGTGAAACCGGGCCCCAATCCACCATTGCCCCACCGCTTGCCGGTTCGTCGACAACGCGGAAGTGCTTGCCCTCGGCGCGCCAACCACCGTCCGGCAGGCGCTTGGACGCCAGCACGTCGAGCGCCTCCTCGCAGCGGGGGTCACGAATGTGACCAGCTTCCGCCATCACCTTGAGCGCGATCAAGATGTCGTAGTGCCAGTAGTGAGGGTAGCGGAGCTTGAGGAACTGCTCGCGGATGACGGACCCGTCGGTCTTGCGGCGGAAGAGATGCCGTTCTAGAAAGAACTCCGCCGCGCGGGCCGCTGCATCCTGGGACGGTCGCGACCCGGTCGCCTTAGCGTGCCAGGCCAGACCCCGTAAGGGGAGCAGCGATTCGTGGAACGAGGAGGTATGGGCCGACGTCTTGCGGTCGCAGTTCCACCCACCATCGGGCCACTGCCAGCGGATCAGGTTGGCGGCGAGCTGGTCTGCACGCTCGTCGGCGAGACCGAGAGCGAGGGTGGCGTAGAGAGCGTTGCCCTCCTGCGAGGCGCAGCGCCGGGCGCGCCCGTTGATGATGGGCACGCCGGGTTGCGACTTGTAGCGGGTTGCCTCCCGATCGATAATACGCTCCCGGACGTGGCTGGGTGCCAGCCAACGCTCGTAGACCTGATCGCGCAAGGGGGTCAGCGAGGCGTTGCCGGGCGGATAGCGGAGGTCGGCCAGATCGGCTATCACCCAATGCGCGCCCGTGTACTTGGCGTAGACGCTGCCGGGGATACGCCCGTCCTCGTCGCACAGCGAGAGCATACGCGCCACGCGGTCCGAGGCGGGGATCGCATCCTGCAGTCCGCGGGCGCGCTCTGACGTCGGGGCGACGCCGCAGACGTCCACGAGTGTCCTGTACCGGATGCAAGCGTCGTTTGATGCCAGCAGACTGTTGATGACGTTGTGCATCTCGCCCTCCGGGTCAGCCCTCATCATCACGTTGCGCCAGCCATTCCTCCTGCGAGAGCGCGTACTCGCCGCGCGCCACCTCGCGCAGGCC
>JAFGNI010000258.1 GCA_016927095.1 Anaerolineae bacterium
CACGCCAGCATGTCGGTCTTGCCGTCATCGTGGAAGGTCTCGACGAACTTCTCCGGCGTCCCCCGCACGTCGCGGAAGTGGACGAAGAAGATCTTCTTCTGCTCCCCGAACTTGCGGATCGCCGCGGGCAGGTCGTCGGTCATCAGCGTGAAGTTGCCCTGGCAGAGACCGATGCCGTTCACCGGGCTGGGATAGAGGTCCAACAGCCGCTGGTAGTTGTCGATACTGCGCATGATGCGGGCCAATCCCCTGATGGGCGACAGAGGCGGGTCGTCGGGGTGCATTGCCAGCTTGACGCCTGCTTCTTCGGCAACGGGCACGATGATCTTGAGGAAGGCCTCCAGGTTCTCCCAGAGCACCTCGTCCTCGACGACGCCGTACTCGGTGAGGGGTGCGTTCTTCATGAGCTCATTGTCGAAGCTGGTGGCCAGCGCGCCGCCGCGGGCCGGTGTCGTGGTTGAAGTGCGCATCCAGTTCATGATGGGCATCCACTCGTAGCACCACACCGGGATGCCCAGCTTGCCCATGTTGGTGATGAGATCGATGACGTACTCGATCTCCTGATCCTTGCCGGGCAGACCCAGCTTGATCTTGTTCATCGGCGGGCGGCTCTCCAGCACATCCAGCGTGAACCCGTAGTCCACATAGAGCGTTTTGAGGCGCACCAGCGACATATAGCTCCAGGGCAGCTGGTCGCGCGGCACGTCGAACCCCCGGCGCATGTCCATGCCGCCGACCGCGTGGGTGACGCCGGCCTGCTTGACCATGGTCCAGAGCTCGGAGGGGTGGGGGGGCAGCATTTCAGCGATCTCGATCATTGTCGACTCCTTAGTGAATGGGATATGGGGCGTATGGTAGCAGGGATGGGGGGGAGCGCAACGCGGAGATGGCGTAGTGGCGCTGTGGATCGAGGGTCACGAGTCACGATTCAGGGTTGGCAGCGGGGGCATCGCGTATGTCGACACTCGTTACACTAGCAGGCCTGAATCGTGACTCATGACTCTCGAGCCGTTGGGCTCCAGCCCCCCACGTACGCCACTCACGCATGAATCCGCTGTCCAAGGATGCGCTGGACCCAGCGGGCGCCCGGAAGCGGGAGGTAGGGTGGGGGCACGGCATGTTCCTTCCTGAAGGTCAGGAAGAGCCAGCGATGCTCCAGGAGGTTGAAGGCGGCGGTGATGTCCCACAGCGGCGGCAGAACGAGGGTGACCCGGTCGCCGACGCGCTGCAGTTCGGCGAAGAAGGCTTCGGGATCGTCCACATGCTCCAGGGTGTGCGAGCAGAGCACGCTTCCGAACTGGTGGTCGCGGAAGGGTAGCCGGCTCACCGTCACCCGGACGAACCTGGGCAGCGGCGCGTGCGCGACGATGTCAGCGTTGACGCCGCCGCCATCGGTGGTGCCGCTGCAGATGTTGAGATCCCAACGCTGCCGTCGGACAATGCGGCCCTTGAGCCAGCGGTAGCTGATCTCGTGGGGCAGCCACAGCGTGAGCGCGGCGATGAGAAGGATGAGGAGAGGGGTTAGCATAGGTGGGTGGTTAGGGGAGCGTCACGAGTCGAAAGTCTCGAGTCACGATCTGCCGAGAAGGTGGCTGTCGAAAGTTGACCTGGCCTACAGACGTGACTCGAGACTTTCGACTCATGACTGCCCCTGCCTCTGGCTCCTATAGGCGAACGCTCTCCCATCCACGGCGCGGGCTACGGCGAGAATGCCGTCGAGGTGGTCGCACTCGTGTTGGAGAAGCTCCGAGAGGTCGCCGTCGACACGCACGGCGTGCTCGCGCCAGTCGAGGTCGCGATAGGTGATCGTACAGGTCCTGTGACGCCGCACTCGGACCAGCAGGTCGGGGAAGCTGAAGCAGTCGTCCCAGAGCTCGACCATCTCGGCACTTAGGCCGGTCAGCACCGGGTTGATCAGAGCGGTGGGGGTGGCGACGCCCGTGGCGTTCTCGTCCGTTGTGTTGCTGACGCGCTCCAGAAAGACGATGCGCTTCGTCAAGCCGATCTGCGGGGCCGCGATGGCACGACCCACGCCATGTTGGGCGCGAAAGGCGAGCACCGTGTCGCGTAGGTCCCCAATGGCGGGGCGCAGGTCCTCGAGCTCCTCCCGGTGGACGGGGGCGCACACCTCATAGAGGGTCGGATTGCCAAGCAGCAGGATCTCACAAGCAGCCATAGCTTCCTCCGGTTAGGTTGAGGCCCAGCCCAAGTCGTCCATCACCTTGCGCACGATCTCCTCTTCGATCCAGGGTAGGGTCTCGGTGGCGCGTTCCAGCGTGATCTCTCCGGCTTTCCCGCAGAAGACGACGGTGTCGCCTGGTGCCGCGTGCGCGAGCGCGTGTCGGATGGCATCCAGCCGGTCAGGGATCAGCAGGTAGCTGTCTGCCGTGGCTTCGTCGGCACCGCGCTTCATCTCGTTCAGGATCTCTTCGATGGGCGTGTCGCGGCAATCCTCCTCCGTGAAGATGGCCAGGTCGGCCAGAGACGCCGCGACGGCGCCGAGGGGGGCGCGTTTGCCGGGGTCGCGGGGGCCGCCGGCTGAGCCCAAGACGGCGATTAGGCGCCCTGCCGTCGTCTCGCGCAGCGTGGTTAGGGCCAGTCGGAGGCTGTCAGGCGTGTGCGCGAAGTCCAGGATCACGCGCACAGGTGTGGTCCTCAGCACCTCCATACGTCCCGGCACCCCTGGAAACCCGGCGAGCCCCATCTGGATGTCGCGGGGCGGCACGCCGAGATGCGAGACGGTCGCGATGGCAGCGAGCGCGTTGGCGACGTTGTAGGTGCCGATCATCGGCAGCGTCGCTGAGAAGGAGCCGTGGGAGTGGTGCACGACGAAGGCAAGGCCGCCGCCCTCTTCGACGACGTCGCCGGCCCACCACTGGGCGCTGCGCCGGCTCCGGTCTGCATAGGTGGTGTGGGGACGGTCGGCGAGCCGCATGCCCCACGAATCTGCTGCGTTCAGCACCGCAAAGTCGGCGGCATCGAAGAGGATACGCTTCGCCTGGAAGTAGCCCTCCATATCACCGTGAAAGTTGAGGTGCTCGGGAGCCAGGTTGGTCCAGACGGCGATGTTGAAGTGGGTGTTCCGCAACCGGTCCTGGGCCAGTGCCTCACTGCTGGCCTCAATGACGGCGTGGCTACAGCCGCGCGTCACCATCTGGGCCAGCGTCCCCTGGACCTGCGGTGCCTCGGGGGTCGTGAAGTGCGCGGGGAACTGGTGTAAGGCATCGTCCTCCAGCTTGTAGCCGAGGGTGGAGAGGAGCCCGGTGGTGTGACCGCCGGTGCGGAGCAGGTGACGGATGAGCCAGGCCGTGGTCGTCTTGCCCTTAGTGCCTGTGATGCCGACGGTGACCAGCCGGCGGCTGGGGTGACCGCTGAGTGCGGCAGCGAGGTCCGCGAGGGCGTGGCGCGCATGCTCGACGCGCAGGTACGGGACGGGCAGCGCCGCAGCGCCCTC
>JAFGNI010000259.1 GCA_016927095.1 Anaerolineae bacterium
ATCGATCAGTTAGCTGACTTTGGGCTCCAGCATTTGAAACCCAGCGTTGTCTATCGCACACTTCGCGATATGGAGGTCAATGGGTGGGTCTCATCTACCTGGGATATGGACGGGGGCCAAGGCCCACCCCGAAGGGTCTATCGGCTGACGGCGCTTGGCGATGAAGTGCTCAGGGAATATGTCAGGGATATGGAACAGGCACACGCCCGGATCGCTGACCTTATCGCTGCCTACCACCGCCATATTGCGGAAGGTGAGGGGGACTATCACTGATATATCGCAGGATCTCGTGGGCGATAGTGACCTGGTTTCTGTTGAGGTCACACCAAACCGTGAAGGATCGGAAGGAGATATGGTTACCCAAGAGCAGATTCTTGAAAGCTTGCGCAATGTGATGCACCCGGAGTTGGAGCGGAGCCTGGTCGGGCTGCGCATGGTCCGTGAGATTGACGTACGGGACAATGAAGTCGTGGTCAGCTTGGCCGTTCCCTTCAAGGAGATCCCGATCAAGGATGAGCTGGTGAAGAGTGTGGAGGCCGCGGTCCATAGATTGGCGCCGTCTGTTGACGTCAAAGTAGAGCTTGTCGAGATGGGCCAGACGGAACGCGCCGCGTTCATGGCACAAGCTGAGGGAAAGCCGCCCTCGGCAAAGGCAGTCAACAAGATCGCTCACGTCATTGCCGTGCTCAGCGGGAAGGGAGGTGTCGGCAAGTCCTCTGTCGCGGCCCTGCTGGCTGTGTCGCTCTCACGACGCGGCATGCGGGTGGGGGTGCTGGACGCAGACATCACAGGCCCCAGCCAGCCGCAGCTGTTTGGTCTGGACCAGGCTCCGATGATGAGCCCTCTCGGCATACGTCCCGTAGAGAGCGAAAACGGTATCAAGGTCATGTCGATCAACCTGTTGCTTCCGGATAAGGACCAGGCCGTCATCTGGCGGGGACCCATGATCAGCAACGCCATCAAGCAGTTCTGGAATGATGTGGTCTGGGGAGATCTTGACTGTCTCGTTGTGGATCTGCCGCCCGGAACCTCCGATGCATCACTGACGGTGATGCAGTCCATACCGCTCAGCGGTGTAATCTTGGTGACCTCGCCGCAGGACCTTGCGGGCATGGTTGTCCGTAAGGCAGCCGGCATGGCCGAGCGACTGGGGGCGCCCATCTTGGGGCTTGTGGAGAACATGAGCTACATACTCTGCCCTGATTGTGGTCGCCAGATCGAAGCCTTTGGTCCGAGTCAGGTTGGGATCACGACAGAGCGGTTGGGCATTCCGCTGCTCGGCAGGCTTCCCTTGGATCCAGAATTGGCCCGCAGTTGTGATCGGGGTCGTGTTGAGGTCTACGGCGGGCGTGATTTTGCACCCATTGCCGATCTCATCGTTGAGCGCATGCCGGCATTACAGAGGACGGATGGCATCGCGGGAGCCTAAGATCGGATTGCGCTGTTGGCGGCTGACACGCGATTAGGTGTCTCTCTCCGTGGTCGTAATGCATAGCATAACCGACTAGTCTTGAAATGTGATGTGTGAGGAGGTAACAACGATGCCTGGATATGACGGTACTGGACCAGAAGGAAGGGGACCGATGACCGGTGGCGCGCGCGGATGGTGCAACCCCTATGCCGTCCCAAGCCCCCGCTATCCGGCGGCTGGCCCCTATGCGGGACCGGTTCCCCCTGTCCCGCCGCCTCCGGTAGGCCGATATCCCGTTTTCGGTACGGGCCGGCCGCGCTGGGGTCTGCGTTGGGGCGGACGGGGACGCGGCTGGGGGCGACGCGGCCGAGGGCGCTGGTAGCTGTAGCGTGCGCATTGGTATCCTGGGGGCCGAGTCTCTCGGCGTCCGCGGTCTCTCATGTGTGGTGGAGACCGCCGACCGCCTCATCGTGATCGATCCTGGACTGGCGCTAGGGTATCAACGCTATGGGTTGCTGCCCCATCCCGTACAGGTTGCCGTTGGGGAACAGGTGCGCAGGCAAATTCGCGGCGCGCTGGAAGATGCCACGGATATCGTGGTCAGCCACTACCACGGGGATCACGTTCCCTTACCGGATGCGAATCCCTATCAGCTTCGCGTTGCGGATGTGGCTACCAGCTTCCGGAGGGTCCGGCTCTGGACGAAGGGGCCTAGCGGCTTGTCGCCCAATATGATACATCGGCGCGCGATGCTTGGTGGGGCGCTGAATCGGGAGCTTCCGAACGTTGAGGGCGAGAGCGATGGACCGCTGACATTCTCGCCAGCGGTCCCCCACGGGGAGCCGGGTACGCACTTGGGCACGGTGATGATGACGCGTATCGAGGACGCCGGTACGGTATTCGTGCATGCTTCGGACATTCAGCTTCTGGATGCTCAAGCTGTATCGGTGATCCTGGCCTGGCAACCCGATATCGTGGTAGTCGGTGGGCCACCGCTTTACCTTACGGCGCTCTCTAGCATACAGCGAAAGAGAGCGCGGGAGGAGGCGGAACGTCTGGCCCAAGGTGTAGATACCTTGATTCTCGACCATCATTTGTTGCGTTGTCAGGAAGGTCTGTCCTGGTTGGGGCATCTAGCCGCTCAGTCAAACCACGAAGTCCTGTGCGCTGCAGACTACATGGGACGTCCCCGCTGTCTGCTGGAGGCGCGGCGGGCGGAGCTCTACCGTAAGATGCCCGTGCCAGAGGGATGGCACGCGGCGTATGCGCGTGGTGAGACGGATACACAAGCCTATCAGCACTACTGCAGGCGGTGCCTATAGCGCTGACGAGAGGAGGCACTATCGATGAGCATCATCTCGGCGCAGGTCAGCCTCTATCCGTTGCGACAGGCGGACATCGGGCCTGGCATCCGCGAAGCGGTGCGCGTCTTTCGTGAACACGGCTTGACCGTTCGCTACGGTGCGATGAGTACGCTGGTGTGGGGGGAAAATCATCTGGTCTTTGTGGCCCTAGAGGATGCCTTCCAGAGGGCTGCAGCGCTCGGTGATGCGGTTATGACCGTCACCTTTTCCAACGCCTGCCCACTACCGGAGGAATCCTGAATGAGCCCGGAGCCCTCTGCCTTCGACGAAGGTGTGGCCTCCCACTACGAAGCGTGGTACGAGACTCCCGCGGGCCAGCGGGCCGACGCATTGGAGAAAGCTGCGCTGCGTCGGTTGCTTTGGCGCTTCCCCGATGCGCACAGCGTTCTGGAAGTGGGGGCCGGCACAGGACACTTCACACGCTGGCTCTGCAACGAGGGGCTTGTAGCTGTGGGGCTCGACTTATCCGGCGCGATGCTACAGCACGCGCGAGAGCTAGATGGTGTCACATGGGTACAGGGCGATGCAGGCCGGCTCCCGTTTGCCCAGGACGCCTTCGATCTCGTTGCGTTCATCACAACGTTGGAGTTCCTCCCGTGTGCACGTCGAGCGCTGTTCGAGGCGCTTCGACTGGCTCGACAGGGCTTGCTCCTGGGCGTTTTGAATCGCTGCAGCCCGCTTGGGGTCAAGCGTCGGGTGACAGGCTTCTTTCAGTCTTCTGTCTACGATGCGGCGCACTTCTACAGTGTGACGGAACTCAAGCGCTTGGTCTGGTCTCTTGCCGGCGAGAAAGGGCAGGTCGTGTGGGAGACCACGTTACGGCCCGCCTGGGTACCTCACGAGGCCTGGGGAGGCTTTATCGCCATGGCGTTGGTGTACGGAGACTACGTCGACCAGATCCAAGCGCTTGGCACGATGGCAGGTTTTGAGGACGTCGAGGCCTGAGAATAGGCCAGAAAGGACTGGGATCGAGATGAACACCCGTGTGAAAGTTGTCTTCCCGGCGAATGCGCCTGACGAACCTTCATGGCCTTACGTCGGTTATGATGTCGAGAAGCGGTCAACAGAGGTACTAGCGACGTTAAGACAACGGTTGCCCGGTGTGGAGTTCACCGGTGAAATCAGCCGCTCTGCAGAACAAGCTGAACAAGCGCTCGAAAAAGAAGCCGGAGAGGGACATCGTCCATATGACGGCTATTTAGTGTATATGACCGCACTGTGGACAGGCATTGCCGAGTATTATGTCCGCAATGCCCGACCGGTGATCGTCGCTGACGAGCTGTACGCCGGGTCAGGCGGTCTTCTGAAGGTCTATTCGCTGATCAAGCAAGAGAAGCTGCCGGTTGTCGGCGTGGCCTCTTCTAACTTCGAAGACACTGTTGACACGGTACGCCTGATCGACGTAATGCGAAAGATGCGCGAAGCGAAGATCCTGGTAATCGCCGATGGAGAGACCTGGGGGGCAGACCAGCAGACCGTCGAGACCACCAAGCGTATCTTCGGGACCGAAATAGTTCGGTTGAGCTCTGCCGAGCTTCAGGGTTACTATGACGCTACGGACGTCGATGAAGCCTGTACATGGCGAGATCGCTGGACCAGAGACGCGCTGCGAGTCGTTGAACCTGGTGAGGCAGAGCTCTTGCGGTCAGCGCGCATGTACCTGGCTCTCGGATCGGCGTTGGTGGATGCCCATGCGGATGCTGTCACCGTCGACTGTCTGGGTCTGTTCTACAGCGACAAGTTGGCTGCTTACCCCTGTTTGGGCTTCTTCCAGCTCAATAACGAAGGCTTGACCGGGGTCTGCGAGGCAGATGTCGACTCTACGCTTACGCAACTCCTGATCCGGTACCTAACGGGAAGGCCGGCGTACGTCTCGGATCCCGTCATCGACACGGCAACGGATCAGATCGTGTATGCCCACTGCGTGGCTACCAATCGTGTTTTTGGACCTAGCGGACCGGCTAATCCCTATATCATTCGCTCGCATGCAGAGGATCGTAAGGGGGCTTCGGTTCAGTCGCTGATGCCGCTGGGGCAGCAGGTCACGACTGCTAAGGTAAGCGTCAAGAGCCAGGCCTTCGCGATCCACACGGGCAAGACCGTGGCCAACGTTGCGGATGAGATGGCTTGCCGGACCAAACTGGCGGCCCAGGTGGACGCCCAACGCATCCTAGACAACTACCATTCCGAGCTCTTCGGCTGGCATCGTGTTACCTGCTATGGGGAGTGGCGCAAACAGCTCATCGACCTGGCGACGCTCTATGGTTTG
>JAFGNI010000260.1 GCA_016927095.1 Anaerolineae bacterium
AGAGGGCGCGCTGGACAATCCCCGGCCCCAGGTCGCGTTGGCCCTTCACGTCTGGAACCAGATGCCCTTTGGCCAGGTCGCGGCCTCACCGGGCCCGGTGATGGCAGCTGCCGAGGCCTTCCGGGTGACGATCACGGGCAAGGGCGGTCACGGCGCGCTGCCGGACAAGACCGTGGATCCGGTATTGATCGCCGCGATGACAATCAACAACTTACAGACCGTTGTGAGTCGCAACGTTGGCGCGCTGGAGACGGCAGTCGTGACCGTCGGCGCCGTCCAGAGTGGCGAGGCTTTCAACGTGATTCCCGACACTGCAGAACTACGCGGCACCATCCGCACCTACGAGCCTGAGGTCCGCGAGCGCGTGCTGGCGCGCGTGCGGACGATCATTGAGGGCACCGCCAAGATGATGGAGGGCACCGCTGAGTTGGAGCTATTTCCTGTCACCCCTGCCCTGGTCAACGATCCTTCGGTTACGGCGCTTGTGCAGGACGTGGTCAAGGATCTCCTCGGGCCTGACGCGCTCACCGGCGTCAAGACCATGGGCAGTGAGGACGCCGCCTTCTTCCAGCAGATCGTGCCGGGCTGCTATATCTTCGCGGCCTCCGGGCCTGCGGACTACGAGGATCGCCCGCACCATAATCCGAGATTCGATATTGACGAGCGCGCGATGATCAACGGCGTCGCCGTGATCGTGGAGTCCCTCTGCCGCATCATGTCGTCCGGAGAGGTTCGGTAACCGATGCCGCAGCAGGGCCCGCTCCGCTGGCTCGACGGCGAGGGGTGGGTTGTCCTCCTCGGCGGCGGCGATTGGCGCCACGGCGAGACCGACCAGGTCGATGCCCAGCTCCTTAGCGTGGCCAATCTCGACCGGCCGATGGTCGTGCTCACGGCGGAGGGCCCCCGCGCAGAGGCAGAGGAGATTCTCGACCACTACACGCTGCTGGGTGGCCCGGGCGGCGAGGCTTTCTCATTGGTGGAACTGACGCGGATGCAGCTGGAGACGACGCGCTTCCTCACCTTGATCCAAGAAGCCGGCATCCTTTATCTGGGTGGGGAGCACGTGCTGTCCTTGGTCAACAATCTCCACAACAGCCAGGCGCTCCGGTACATCGTCGAAGGCTACAGCACCTATCAGGGCTTGACGCTGATTGGCGCCGGGGCCGGCGCGGCGGCATTGGGACATTGGGCCTTTACCGCTCAACCACCCCACCAGCAGGCGATGGGGTTGGGGTTCGTGATAGGAGCCGTGGTCGTCCCCCACTTCAGAGGCACAGAGCATTCCCCGATCCTCCGGGCGCTGCCCCAGATCGGCGAAGCGCTCCTCGGATTGGGTATTCCAGATGGTACAGCACTGGCACTGGGCCCGCAGGGCCAAGTGGAGACCTGGGGCCAAGAGACCATCACTGCGGTGGTCAGCGCGGGGAAGAACGCCACAAACGACATTGACGATTGATTACGTCGGAAAGGGTTCATAGGTTTGGACGATACAACAGTTGTGGTCCGCATAGGGGGCGAGGGGGGCGAGGGGACGATTACCTTGGGTGATCTGTTCACGCGCATCGCTGCTGTTTCGGGGCTGGAGGTCTACAGCTTCCGCACCTACCCTGCTGAGATCCGAGGCGGGCAGGTGATGTACCAGACCCGGTTAGGCCTGGACCGCGTGATGACGGAGGGTGACGAAGCCCATGTCCTGGTAGCGATGAATCGCCAGGCGTGGGTTGAGGAACACGGGGATCTCTGCCGGAACGCCGCCCTGGTCTGCGAGGCCAGCGCCGACATACCGGAGAACAATAACCGGCAATACCCGATTCCCGCCGAGAAGATCGCTGAGGCGCTGGACTGGTCCAGAGGTAAGAACTTCGTGCTACTGGGTGCCCTGATCTGGTTCTTCCGTCTTGACATCAACGGCGCCGAAAAGCTGGTCAAGGAGCGAATGGGCCGCCATCCGGAATCCCTTGAGAAGAACCTAGTCGCAATGCGCCGCGGCTACGGCTACGCCGAGCGGACCTACCCCGAACCCTTCCCGTTCACGCTGCCCTTGCCGGACACGGTGGAGGAGCGCATCTTGCTCTCCGGCGCTGACGCAATGGCACTGGGCGCCCTGGTCGCCGGCTGCAAGTTCTACGCCGGCTATCCCATCACCCCGGCAACGCCCTTGATGGAGTCGATGGCCAAGTTCCTGCCGGCCTTCGGTGGCAAACTTATCCAGGTGGAGGATGAGATGGCAGCCATCAATATGGCCATCGGCGCCTCCTATGCGGGCCAGCTTGCGATGACGGCAACCTCGGGGCCCGGCCTCTCGCTGATGGTCGAGGCCTTAGGGCTCGCCAGCATGGCGGAGATTCCGCTGGTTATCGTCAATGTGCAACGGGCGGGGCCTTCCACCGGGCTCCCCACCAAGACATCTCAAGGCGATCTCTTTCTCGCACTCTACGGTGGCCACGGTGACGCGCCACGCTTTGTCCTGGCGCCGGACTCCGTCAAGGACTGCTACTTCCAGACGATTTATGCTTTCAGCCTGGCGGAGCGATTTCAGATGCCGGTCATCGTGCTCTCGGACCAGTCCATGGCCGCCCGTCAGGAAACCACGCCGCTGCCCGGCGAACCCTGGAACGGCCCCCTCTCCCGGATCACACCGACGCCGGAGGAATTGGCGGACGACTACCAGCGCTATGCCTACACCGAGACGGGCATCTCCCCGATAACCCATCCGGGCATACCGGGTGGGATGTATTTGGCGGAGAGCCTTGAACACGACGCCTACGGCCACCCTGACCAGAGGCCGGAGAACCACCAACGGATGATGCAGAAGCGCGCTAATAAGGTTGAGACCGCGCGCAATATGCTCTCCACCTGGCGCATGACCTCGCGCCGGTGGGGCGATGCGGGCGCGCCCTTTGGCATCATGGGCTGGGGCAGCACGCGCGGTGCCGTCCGTGAGACCACCAAACGCCTCCGCGCACAGGGGATACCCATTGAAGCGATCTACCCGCACACACTCCTGCCTATGCCGGACCAAGCTATCGCGGACTTCATCTCGACCAAACGCGCCATACTGGTGCCGGAGCTGAACTTCTCCGGCCAATTCGGCCGGATGATCGAGCATCGCTATTACCGGGAGCTCGATGAGCTCAACGTGCATATCTACCAGCTCAAGAAAGAACAGGGTGTGCCTTTCAAGATCCGCGAGATCTATGAGGCCACGATGGACATGATCGAAGCTGAGCGACAGTTGTGGAACCACCAACACGGTGAGATGAACCATATCTTCGACACCGCGCGGCGGCTGCGCGAGCAGCGCCTGGACGCCGCAGCGAAGGGGGACACTTGTGACTAAGCTTCGGGCCAACGACTATCGCAGCGACGTGAAGCCGATCTGGTGTGCGGGCTGCGGCGACTACGCGGTCTTGACCGCGCTGATGCGCGCCTTCGCCGAGTTGGCGCTATCGCGGGAGAACATCGCCATCGCATCGGGCATCGGCTGCTCGAGCCGCTTCCCGGCCTTTCTCAAGACCTACGGCATCCATGGCGTCCACGGTCGGGTGCTGCCTCTGGCCACCGGGATCAAGCTAGGGCGTCCGGAGACAACCGTGGTCGCTGTCGGCGGTGACGGCGATGGATTCAGCATCGGCGGCGGGCACATCCCCCACGCAGCACGTCGCAACGTCGACATCACCTACATTGTGATGGACAACAACATCTACGGCATGACCAAGGGCCAGCCCTCGCCCACCACGCCCGAGGGCACCATCAGCAAAGCCTCGCCCTATGGTTCACAGGAGCGCCCACTCAACCCACTCCTGATGTCGCTCGGTTATGACGTTTCTTTCGTGGCCCGCTGTTTCTCGGGGAAGCTGAAAGAGATGACTGACGTGCTCATTCAGGCGCTGCGACACCCTGGTTTCTCGCTTATCCAGGTGTTGAGCCCCTGTGTGACGTTCAACAACACCTACGATCACTACCGCGAGGTCACCCAGCCGCTGCCGCCGGATCACGACCCCAGTGATCGTCTGCGTGCGATAGCGCTGGCGATGGAGACCGACATCCAATACTTGGGCATCTTCTACTGCGACCCCGACCGCCCGGCCTACAGCGAACGGTTCGAAGCCGTTCAGACGCGTGCGCCTGAGACGACCTTGGCCAGCATCTTTGAGAGCCTGAAGCGCTGATGTCCTACTCCC
>JAFGNI010000261.1 GCA_016927095.1 Anaerolineae bacterium
CACTATCTCGCCCCGGCTGTCGCGCTTCCAGATGCAGACGATCCATCACCTTGGGGATCTTCGCCGCCCCTTCTTCGGGACGATTCTCTCCGAAATCACGCTGCCCGGCGGCGTATGCCTCCAGCATAGCGTCGATCGGGAGAGTCTTCGTCACTGCGACCAGACGAATATCGGCAGGATCACGCCCGGCGCGCAGCGCCGCCTCGGCAATCCGTCCGCGGATCTCGCGGAGAGCTGCCTCGATAGACGCGTGACCGCTCATCGCCGCGTGCTACCAGCGAGGCTGTGAGGAGCCATATCCCTGCCCAGACCGCGAAGCGGGGGGCGTGGTGCCGCGTTGCCGGAAGATCGGCATCAACACCATCCCCGCGACAAATCCCCCAATATGGGCCCAGAACGCAACGCCACCGGTCATCATCTGCACGTTGAGGCTTGCCAACCCATTGAGAAGCTGCACAAGGAACCAGCCGCCCAGCACGAGAATCGCAGGCAGCCAGATAATTCGGATGAAGTAGAACACAGGAACCAGCGTGCTCACGCGAGCCCGCGGATAGAGCAGTAGGTAGGCCCCTAGAACACCGGCAATCGCCCCACTGGCACCAATCATGGGGATAGTCGATCGCGGGGCCACCGCAACCTGAATCAGCGCTGCAGCAATGCCGCACAGCGTGTAGAAGATAAAATACCCGAGCCGTCCCATGCGGTCCTCGATATTATCTCCGAAGATCCAGAGATACCACATATTTCCAATGAGATGCGCCCACCCGCCGTGAAGATACATCGACGACAACAGCGTAAAGAGAACCACGGGATTGTACCAGTTGTCGATCAGCCGAGCCGGGACCACGCCGAACGCCTCGGTCAGGGCGGTCGCGCTCTCTCCCATCAGGACCTCAATTAGGAAGAGACCTACATTGACCAGGACGATCACTAGGGTCACGATAGGGAACCGCCTCGACGGGACATTGTCACGTAATGGGAACATCAGTACCTCCAGTGAGGTCAGCTACCGGCCCATGCCAAGGCCCATTCAGGCACCCAGAAGGTGCCGATTTCTAGGCTATAGCGCAGAAGAAGCGAGGCCACAAATACGGCGACGCTCGCGCCGATCAGCACATAATCCCAGCGCCCGAACACCAGTTTATGAACCCACGTCCGCGTCTGCGTCCCAAAGCAGCGCAGATCCATCGCGTTCGTAATATCCTCCCCACTGAGAATCGCGTTCATCGTCACAGGCACCACCAGCGGCGCCATCTTGCGGATCTGGGCAAGGATCCCACCGTCAAGTTTCTCCACCTCGTAGCCACGGGCCTTCTGTGCATCCAAGGTGGTATTGAAATCACGTGCTAACGTCGGGACGAAGCGGAAGGCCAGGTCCATCGAGAACGCAAAGCGATCCGGCACGCCCATCGAGCGGAACGTGACGCCATAGTGGCGGGGGTTCATCGTATAGGGAATTATCAGAAAGAGTCCGGAAATCGTGACCATCCGCACAACCTGTGATGCTGCAAACCACACACGCTCCACCGTGATCGTGGGATGGATGTTCAGTCCCAACACGCGCCACTCCGTGCGCCACAGCACGTGCCCAGCCTGCAACACCTCACCCGTTCCCCCTCGCCCGGTGAAAACGGTGTTCAACGCCACAATCCCCACCGCGAAGATAAGGATAAACGTCCACCCTCGGCGCGTCTCAGCCCACGTCACCCGCGCAAGCACGTACTGGACCAATACAATCGCGAAGAAGAACAGCAGGAAGCGAATGTCCCAGAACTGGGTCAGGGCAAACAGAATCAGAAAGGAGAAGACCCATCGAGCCCGAGGATCGACTTTCTCTATGACACTGCCGCGGGGACGGTACTTCCAGGTGACAAGCATAGTCTCTCTCCCACCCGGGCCGGCCCTACCTCTCGGCGAAGGGCCGGCCCGCTCTGATCACATTAACGCCCGGATCTTGAGACAACCGCGTCGTAAGCAACCATCAGAATAGGCACAAGGATCAGGCCATTGATGGTGTTGCTGAGGAACGACGGTAACCAGTAGCCCACGAGGGCCGTTCGCAGGTCGATACCCCCCAGGGGGATCTCAAGCAGCGACGGAACCAGCATGCCGATAGCGGCACCAACCACAACAAGGATCTCAGCCTTAATGATCGTGGCCTTCGCCTTGTAGGAGGCGATGCCCACAGCCATTAACCCAGGGATGAGGCCCATCAATCCGTTACCCAGGTCCCACGACCACCAGAAGCCATACCCTGACAGGAAATCTCCCAACACGTTGCCCAGGAAGCCCGTGATGAAGCCCACGATCGGGCCGAACGCGACACCGAAGAACATCGGGATTGCGACGGCGGGGCGCAGTGCGATGTTGCCCGCAGCGGGCAGCCCGATCCAGTTCGTGAGAAATGAGAAAACGCCGTAAAGCGCCGCGCCGATCGCCGCGTAGACAACCTCACGCGTACCAAACGACCACAACGACTTCCTCTCCATAGGAATCCTCCCCATTGATAGCAGTCACTACAAGATCACTTGTGGAATCCGCTGTATCTGGCCGGCTAGCATATCACGCCCCGATCCCACCCCCTTCCCTTGCACAGTCCATGCCCCAAAGTCCGTCAGTCAACGGCATGAGCCAGCAATTCAGCTCGCATGAAGGTACCCGTCGCAGGAAGCTTCTCGAGGTTCAGCCTGAGCAGCGACGTGGGCACAACCCGGCAGCGCAGCAGCAAATCCTCGTCAACCAGGACCTTGTGAGGAGCCCCGTCAGCGGCGATCTGGCCCTCGCTGACCAGCACAATCCGATTGGCGTAACTGATGGCCAGGTCAAGGTCGTGAGTGATGAAGATCACGGCATCGAACCCCGGCATCTGCAGGATCGCATCCATAAATGCGGTGTAGTTCCAGTAGTCCTGACCCGCCGTCGGCTCGTCCATCATCAGGATGCGCGAGCGCATCGCCAGAACGGCCGCGATACTGATACGCTTCTGTTGGCCGAAGGAGAGTGCCAACGGCGGCGAATCCGCATAGTCGCGCATATTAACCACGTCCAACGCCCACGCGACGTCCCGTCGTATCTGTTCCTTATCGTAGCCGAGATTGCGAGGTCCGAAGGCCATCTCCTCATTGACGGTCGGAGCGAAAAGCATCTGCGAGGGACTCTGAAAGACATACCCGACCGTGCGCGCAGCCTGCGCGACGGAGATCTCACGTGTATTCCGCCCCTCCAACAGAACCCCGCCCTCCGTAGGCTTGAGCAAGCCCAGCGCGTGCTTGACCAACGTGGTCTTCCCCGCGCCGTTGGCGCCCAACATGGCCACAATATCGCCTTTGCGGATTGTGAAATTCACATCACGCAGTACATCAGGGAGCTCGGGGGAGTATCTGAAGGTTACGTGATCGAACGAAATCAACGTCTCCTGACCATCCGGTTTCATTCCGACCTCAAAGCGCGGCGCGGGCAACGCCTTTGCACGCTCAAAGACTACCGGTGCGGGCAGCTTGACCTCATGGTAGTCCACAGCCGCCATCATACCCTCAGCATCGCCAAAGTACGCCTGCTCGCCGTCCCGTAGATACATGACGGTGTCGGGGCCAATGCGCAGCACGTCCTCAACCCGATGTTCGACCAGCATGATCGCGACGCCGCTGTCCGCGAGCCGGCGAAAGAGGGCAAGCGCATCCTGCGCCGAAGCACTGTCAAGACTGGCCAAGGGCTCATCGAGCAACAGGATCTGGGG
>JAFGNI010000026.1 GCA_016927095.1 Anaerolineae bacterium
ACCGATATGAAGTGGGGCACACCGCAGCCCATCACGATTCAGGACCCGATCCTGCGGATGGCCCGCGTCACCGGCTACGGCACCTATGCCATCCAGATTGTGGATCCCCAGCTCTTCGTCTCAAAGATCGTCGGTACCCAGAACTTGTACCGCACGCGCGATATCCAGAGCTTCTTCCGCAGCATCATCCTCACCAAGATGATTGACCTCATCGGGGAGATGGGCAAGTCGATCATCCAGATGGCCGCCTTCGTGGAGGAGCTGGCCGCCGGTGTTCGCGCCAAGGCTGCGGAGGAATTCGCGTCTCGCGGTGTCGCCCTCAACTCCTTGTACATCGAGTCGATCTCACCAACGGAGGAGACCGCCAAGGCCATCGATGCCGCGGCTTCCATGGGCGCCATCGGCGATATGGGCGCTTACATGCAGTATCAGGGCGCGCAGGCGATGCGGGATGCTGCCCAGAACCAGGGCGAAGCCGGGACCGGCGTGGGCTTGGGTGCGGGTGTCGGACTGGGCGCCGCCGTCGGGCAGATGTTCGGCCAGTCCATGCAACAGCAACAGCAGGGCGGCGGTGGTCAGGCGCAGCCACAGGCGGGGCCCCCACCCGTACCGCAGCCGACAGCCTACTACGTGGCCGAGGGTGGCCAGCAGACAGGCCCCTTCGATATGGCCACGATCCAGGCAAAGATCCAGAGCGGTGCGATCGCCAAAGACACACTCGTCTGGAAGGCCGGCATGGCCAGCTGGGCCAAAGCCCAGGACGTGGGCGAGATCTCCCCGCTCTTTGGGCAGACCCCACCCCCCGTGCCACAGCCATAGCGACAACCCACATGGCTTGTTAATGTGATCACGGCCTTCCGCTCGATCGAGCGGAAGGCCGTTTTGGTATGCGGTCGATGCCGCGCGCGCCTCCAGAACCCCGGCTGGGAAGTTAGTCGTGGCTGGGCAGGAACTCCTCAGCGTAATGACAAGCGACGTGATGTCCCGATCGGAGCTCGCGTAGAAGAGGCTCATCCACGCTGCAGTTAGGCTGTGCAATGGGGCACCTGGGATGAAAGCGACAACCTTTGGGCGGATTCACCGGGTTCGGGATCTCGCCTTCCGGCATCGGTTCGGAGCGCCGGTCGTGCGGGTCCGGTACAGGAACCGCCGCCAGCAAGGCCTGGGTGTAAGGGTGCAACGGGTAGGTGTAGAGCTCCCGCAACGGCGCCACCTCTACAAGCTTTCCCAGGTACATAATCCCGATCCGGTCACAGATGTACTTCGCCGTTGCCAGATCGTGGGTGATGAACAGATACGTGAGGTTGAAATCACGCTTCAGCTCGTTCATCAGATCCAGCAGCAACGCCCGCACGCTCACATCGGCCATGGCGATCGGCTCGTCCGCTAAGATGAGGTCGGGCTGTGTCACCAACGCTCGCGCGATGACCGCCCGCTGGCGCTGACCGCCCGACGTCTGGTGCGGGAACTTGTTGTAGAAGTAGTTGGCGGGCGAGAGCCCCACCCTCTCCAGGATATCGACGACAGCATCGCGCCGTTCATCGGCGGTCATCTCAGGATAGTGCACCTTGAGTCCGTAGCCGATGCCGCTCCCCAGAGACATCCTGGGATTCAACGATGCCATTGGGTCTTGGAAGATCACCTGCATGCGGCGGCGCAGCTTGCGGCGCTCCTCAGCGCTGATGTGGTTCAGCGCGATGCCATCAAAGACCACTTCGCCTGCGGTAGCTCGGGTCAAACCCAGGACCGCGCGCCCCGTGGTCGTCTTGCCGCTGCCACTCTCGCCGGCCAGCCCGAAGACCTCGCCACGCTGGATCTTGAAGCTCACACCGTCCACGGCGCGCACATACCGCTGTTGCGCACCAAACAGCTGGTTCAAGAGACCCTGTTGGACCGGGAACCACTTCTTGAGGTTAGTCACCTCCACCAGTACATCGTTCTCAGCGGGCGCGTTCATGCATCACCTCCCGCGCTCTTGGGATGCCCCTGGTAGAGCCAGCAGTGGACAAAGTGCCCGTTGCCGTCCACCGGTAACAGCGTCGGCCTGACCTGGCTGCAGATTGGCATCGCCTTAGGACATCGCGGATGAAACCGGCATCCGCTTGGTGGGTGCGTCAGGTTGGGTGGCTCACCGCCCATCTTGTAGAGCTCCTCCCGTTCGTCTAGCTTGATATTGGGCACTGACTTGAGCAGACCCTCGGTGTAGGGATGAAGCGGGTTGTCAAAGACCTCGGTGACCTCTCCGATCTCCGCCACCTGGCCCGCATACATCACTGCAATGCGGTCGGCCATCTGGGCCACAAGCGCAATGTTGTGGGTGATCATCAAGATCGTCAGATTGTACTCGTCACGAAGCCGGATGAACTCGTCCAGAAGCTTCGCCTCCACGATGACATCCAACGATGTCGTTGCCTCGTCAGCCACGATCAGATCCGCGTTAAGCACGAGACCCAGCCCCACCATCACCCGCTGGCGCATGCCGCCGGACAGCTGATGCGGGTAGTCCTGTATGCGATTCTGCCGGATCCCCAGCTTCTCGATCAAGACCCGAGCCCGCTCTAGCGCTGCCTGTACCGGCGTTTTGGGCTCGTGGACCTGGATAGCCTCTACAACGTGCTCATCCACCCGCTGCACCGGATTCAGGGAGGTCATAGGGTCCTGAAAGATCATACTGACCCGCCGTCCTCGGAAATCCCGCATCTGTTCGTCACTGTAGCCCATGATGTCTTCACCATCGAAGATGATCTGTCCGCCGGCGATCTCACCAGGCGGGGCGATCATCCGCATCAGCGCCTTGCCCATCGTAGACTTCCCACATCCACTCTCGCCGACCAGGCCCAGGATCTCGCCCTTGTAGATATCGAACGACACATCTTGAACAGCGCTCAAGGGTCCTAAGCGTGTGTGATAGGTCACGGATAGATCGCGGATCTTAGCGAGCAACGTGTTGCCGTTGTCAGTGGTCATCCTATACCTCCGAGAGCCGCGGGTTGAGGATCTCGGAGAGGCTCTCACCCAGCATACTGAAGGCAAACGTGACGAGGGTGACCATAGCCCCGGGGAAGGTGATCAACCACCATGCACGTCGCAGGTAGTCCTGCCCACGCGCAAGGTCAATCCCCCAGTCCGGCGTATCAGGCGGTATGCCAAACCCCAGGAAGCTTAGGCCCGCCTCCGTCAGGATGGCGTCGGCGACGTTCACCGAGAAGATGATCACCACAGACGGAATCACGTTCGGGAAGATGAAATCCTTCATGATCTGGAACGAGGTCGCACCCAGGCTGCGCGCAGCCTCAACGTAGAGCTCCTCTTTCACAGCCAGCGTCTGACCGCGCACAATGCGGTAGTAGGTCGGCACGTAAAGAACAGCGATGGCCACGATGATATTCCCGATGCCGGCGCCCAATACCGCTGCGATGGCAATCGCCAGAATGAGGCCCGGGAAGGAGTAAAGACTGTCCATAAAAAGCGTCAGAACGCGGTCCAGTGCCCCTCCTACGTAGCCGCTGACCAAGCCCACAGGCACGCCTACCACCAGGGCTACTATCGCGGAACTTAGACCCACGATGAGCGCTATACTGGTGCCGTGGATAATGCGGCTGAAGACGTCCTGGCCGATCTGATTCGTGCCCATCACGAAGCCGCGTTCGGCAGCCTCGCGAAGCGAGGTGGCGATCTCGAGCCCTGGGTAGTTGGCTAACTCATCCTCCAGATTGCCCGGCGCGGCAACCACGGCTTCCACCTCAGCCCCAACTAACGCGTCAAGGGCCAAAGTCAGCGTCTCATAGCGGCGAGGGCGGGGCTGGTAGCGTACACCCGTGCCGGCTTCCTCCTCGGCTGCATTCAGCTCATCCAGCACCTCGCGCAGCGCCTGCGCAGCCGGCGTCCCCACCACATAGCCGATATTGTTGTCGCGGGCAGCGACCTCCGTGAGCGCGGTGATACCTGCCTCCGTCGGCGCAACCAGCACATACTCAGACGGCGGTCGCCCCGGAGCGAGGAGCGAAGGCCCAACCTCAGCCCGTGGATCGTAGGGCGCAAAGGCAGCGGGAAAGACCCCAATGATGATGATGAAGAGCAGCAAGATCGCGCTTAGCAGCACGAACCACCAATCCCCACCATACCACTTGCGGGCCAACAACATTCTGCGGACCAAGCCGACGCGATCAAGTTCGAGCTGCCATTCAGGGACCTCGACCTCGGCAGCGCCGGCAGCCCCACTTTCCATGTTGCGTAATCGTTCTGCCATATTCTCTCTCCTCTGGTCGCCGCTAGTACCGGATCCGCGGATCCACAAACGCATACAGGATATCGACCAGGACACTGATGCCACCGACGAACATAGCAAAGAGGGCAATCACGGATTGCACTGCGGTGTAGTCGCGCAGCTCGATCCGCTTCACGAGATACCGCCCCATGCCCGGCCACGAGAAGGTGGTCTCGGTCAGCACAGCACCAGCCAGCAGCAAGGCAAACTGGAGACCGATCAGCGTGAGGATCGGGATGAAGGTATTCCTTAGCGCGTGCCGGTAGACCAGGCGCCTCTCAGGCAAGCCGCGCGCCCGTCCCGCCGTGATGAAGTCAGTCTGTAGCGTCTCGATCATGTTGACCCGCGTCAACCGGATGAAGGGTCCGGTCAGGATCAGCCCCAGCGTCACCGAAGGCATGATCAGGTGCATCAGCAGCGACCGTAACGCCACCCAATTGCCCTGCAGTATCGCATCGAAGATGTAGAAGTTGGTGATAGGCTCGAAGTCGCGCAACAAGGTGGTGTCCATCCGGCCTGCAAGCGGCAGCAGTGGGATGCGCACGGCAAAGATGATCTGGAACATGAGCCCCATGAAAAAGACAGGAACAGCATAGACGACGATACTGAAGATACGGATCGCGAAGTCCACGGGCTTCTTGCGGTTCTTGGCGGCAAAGGCCCCACTGACAATGCCTAAGATCGCGGTGAAAGCCATTGCCGGCACGGTCAACTCGATGGTTGCCGGGAGACGTTCACCCAGCTCGTCCCTGATGGGGCGTTCGCCCTGCGTCAACGCGTTTCCGAAATCCAAGCGCACCATGCGCCACAGGAACTCGAAGTACTGCACAGAGAGGGGGCGATTGAGGCCGAGCCGCTCCCGAATCGCGGCAGCTTGTTCCTCACTCACCTTGGGTCCCAACTGCGATCGGATGGGATCCCCAGGCAGGATGCGCATCACGAAGAAGACCATCGTGACCAAAATGAGGATCATCGGGATCGTCAACAAGATCCGTGCGATAACGAAATTACGGAAAGATGCAGACATAATGCCACTCCATCTGTAAGCTACACAAAAGGTGGGGCGGGAAGATCCCTCCTCCCGCCCCTGTTCGCGCTACGACGCTACAGTGACGGCCTACTCGCCGCTGAAGCTGTAGTTCTGGTTGAAGACCAGATAGCGGAGCGCCGGCGCGTTGACGGTATCAACAGTCAAACCATCCACGTCCTGCAGACGGACGGCCTCAACGGCACCCAAGATACGCCAGGCCACGTCGATCTCCCCGGTCTCCACCGCATTGCTCATCGTGGTGGGATCGGCGAAATAGCGGACGATCACGTTCGGGATCATGGGCGCATCATCGCCGACGTACTCAGGATTAGCCTCGAGGACCATCTGCTCGCCGGGCACGTAGTTGGTCATGCGGTAAGGCCCGATGCCGTCCAGCCTTTCGGGATACTGCACGATCTCGTCAGCGGGGAAGAGATCAGGATGCGTGACGACAAAGGGCGCCGTCGCAGCCAGAGCCTCAAAGAACCCGTAGGTATCGTGCAAGGTGTAGACCACGGTGTAGTCATCCGGCGCTTGCACATCCGCGACGTAGGCCTGGATCAGACCAGAGACCTGTCCCTCAAGCGCATTGAGCCGCTCCCAACTGCGCACGTAGTCTGCCGAAGTCACCGGCGTGCCATCTGCAAACACCAGATCCTCGCGCAGCGTGAAGGTATAGCTCAGACCATCATCGCTGACCTCAGGGAAGTCCGCAGCAGCGCCGGGGATCAGCGTCGACTCACCGGGCACGTACCTCAGCAGCGGCATACCGGTGTTCTTGATGATCTCCCAGTCGTGCGTCGCGTAAGCATCCTGCGCGTCAAGGCTGTTGACCTCATC
>JAFGNI010000262.1 GCA_016927095.1 Anaerolineae bacterium
AATTGCCCGGCCTGCCCCCTTGAATCTGCCGCCTCGTCCCTTACACTAGAGATGGACCGGGGGCCTCGGGCCGCACCCAACTCCTACTCTGCGCCCTCCGCGCCCTCTGCGGTTTTGTACCCGGGCCCGCCACCAAGGTGGCTAGGTCTTTACGAAACAAACCCATTTACCCTTTGACATCCCAAGGCGCCCCCCTATCATAAGCAGGCGCCGTCGCACCCGACCCCGCTACACCAGCTGACGGCGCCGAGACCCGCCAAATTGCGCAGATGAGGAGGTAGATGATGACCGCAGCATCCCCCCAGTTGCACGTAGCGCGGACGCAGGAGGCCGTTGCCGGGATCGAGCACATCCTCACCCACCACACCGGCTACGACGCTGCCAAGCAGATCGCCAGGGACTTCCTCGGCGCCCGCAAGCTGGAGGACGGCACCGCCCTCTTCGGATTCTGGGTGCCCGGCCTCGTAGAGGGTGACCTGCGGGGCAAGGCGGATCAGATCAAGCTGGTCCTCTTCACGCCCGCCGCCGGCACCGATTTCACGGCCCTCCGGGATCACCATCCGCAGCGGTTGACCTTTCAGCGCAGCGAGGTGCAGCTCGCGGCGGTCGATGACTATATGGTCGGCATCGTCGAGAACGTGCGCATCGGCACCCAGGATCAGGCCGGCGCGCTCTACTGGTTGCGCTACGATGCCGGCGATGCACACTACATCATGCGCGACCCGCTCGTGGCCTCCAGCCCCTTGGGAATCTATGCGCCCGCCGAGCTCTTCGACATCGAGGGGATGCTCGCCGCGCGCCGGGATATGGCCTACTTCCGGACCTTCTACCAGACGATCTTCCCCGATGGCACCTACCGCGCCAAGGATGTCGGCACCTGCCTGGAGATCCACACCGAGACGGCCACCGACGAAGGCACGCTGGAAGCGCTGACACGGCGGTACCGCCGGATCGGCCAACGGATCCAAGCGAACATCGATGCGGGCGAACGTGACATCTACGCCGGCCTCAGTCCCGCGGACCTGAACTTCGTCGGCTTTGACACGATCGAGCTGACGCCTGAGGTGCCCCCTGCCGAGCGAGAGGCCGTGGTCAGCGAGACCGGCGAGTTCTTCCAGATCCTCGACCAGGCCGGCGACCAGGTCACAGCCTTGGTCAAGCACCCCAACATCTCCAACTGGGGCTATGACACCCCCGTCCTGGGCTCCGCCGCAGTCAACCCATCCATCCTGGCTACCCTGCGGCCCAATGAGTTCCTGGCCTTCATCGAGACGATCCACGCCCTGCCGGGCCGGCCCATCCAGCTCTGCATCGACTCGGTCCTCGGGCATTGTGACTTCCAGGGCGCGCGGCTCCTGGAGACCTTCGAACAGCCGTCGGACGACCGCACCAACCTGAAATACGTCAACAGCAAGTACCTCAGGGGCCCGAACATGTACGGGCGGGACATCGACTTCACCGAACCCCATGTCAAAGCCATCCTCCTGGAGCTGCTGATCCGCAAGCTCAACTTCGGCTTCGACTGCGTCCGCGTCGACGGCGCCCAGGACTTCATCCTCGCGATGGACGAGGAGACCGGGCTGCGCATCCAGGACGACGCCTTCCTCAACGAGATGGCCAACGTGGTCCAGGAGATCAACGGCCTCCGGCGGCGTCTGGATATCAACCTGGAGGATGGGCGCCCGTGGCCCGACGACCTGAACTGGCTCTACAACTCGAAGTATCTCGACCACACGATCGAGCGCACGTTGCCCTTCGGTGACCGCGTGAAGCAGTGGAGTCCCATCATCTTCGCCCACAATGTCCACGGCAAGTACAAATGGTTCATGGATAAGTGGGACCGCTTCGTCGAGGTCTACCGCTATGGCGAGAACTGGATCACGGGCCAGTCCAACCACGACAATGCGCGGTACTTCTACCGGATGGTGGCGACCAAGCCGTCCAGTGCCTACCGCGAGGGTGAACCCTTCGCCGACTATTACAACGCCGAGTTGGGCGACACGATGACCGAGGTGGCCCACAACGCGCTGGACCACAATGCCCTGACGGCGCTGATGCTGGGCTTCCTTCCGGGCAATCCCCTCTTCCTGCTCAACGCGCTCTTCCGCACCCCATGGCTCTTCCTCCGCGACATCGACGACACCTATGATGTGAAGATCGTCGGCGATGAGGGCGCGCGCTTCTTCACCTGGTACGTCGACGCGGCGCTCTACGACGACCCCGCCAACTTCCCACGGCTCAAGGCTTTGGGCTTCGAGGACTACCGGCACCTTGTCGCGCCACCCAAGGAGAGGGCCACACAGCCGGGGTTCCTGGACGTGCTGCTCGATCTCTGCCTGAAGATCAAGACCGATGCGCTGATGGCCCGCTTTCTCTTCGAGGACCCGGAGGAGGTCGGGGGATTTGAGGATATCGTGGCGCTTCAGGCGCTCCACGCGCGCCTGACCGGTCCGAGTACAGAGGAGGAAGCCCGCTACCGCGACCGGCTCGAGACGCGACTCCAGACGGATCCGAAGGAGGCGCTGCGGCGGGTCAAGGCTGCCCGCAAGCTCCTGAAGAAGAACGAGCGGTTCCTCCTGCGGGACGGCGAAGCCGCGCCGCCGGACCGGCTCGAGAGCATCCGGCGCCAACTGGAGAAGCTGGCGTTCCTCGAGGCGCTGGACAACCACGAGCTCGGCCTCTTGATCGAGGATGCGGATGTCCGCACGGAATACAACGTGCCGAGGTGGGCCCAGAACGCGGCGCTCAACGCCCTGGCACCGGACCCGATGAGGGTGGCGGGCCGGCTCACCGCCGAGACGCTGAAAGCCTTTGCACGAGCCTTCATGCTTGATGCGAGGGATAGCGCCAAGGTGCACAAATACGAGGCGACCGTCGACCCGGCACAAGCCGCCTACAACTTCACCCTCCGGCGCTTCCGGCAGGAGCACCCCTGGCTGCTCCACAACCCCACCAACGATGTGCAGCGCGATTACTTCGCGCGCAAGCTCTTCATCAACGGCGCGAAGGATGTGGGGGACTGGGGGGACAAGGGCGATATCGTGAAGTGCAACACGATCTACTACGGCTGGCGCACGAGCCCCGACAACCGCGAGCAGGTCTTCCTGATCGCCAACATGGAGGGCAAGCCGGTTGACCGCTGCCCGCTCAACCTCTTCCTGAACCTCAGCGGGCCCTGGGACGTGGTGGCCCATTCACCGGCCCTACAGGGCATTCCCGCCCGGCTGGACAGGGAGTTCGTGATCGAGGACTTCAAGAACGGGGAGGCGCTGCTGCTCGTACGGGAGATCGCCCCGCCGGCGTGACGGCTCGCACGTGCGCCAGGACTCCGTTGTTA
>JAFGNI010000263.1 GCA_016927095.1 Anaerolineae bacterium
CATCGCAAGCTGAAACCGTCGTTTTCTGAGCGTCAGGTCTGGGGTGATGGAGATGGTGCCGGGTTGGTGGTTTACGATCGGCCCTATGCCAAGATCAGCGGGCTCAACTGCTGGGAGCACCGAATGCTGTTGCCGGGGTACTCTTTGATGGCACTTGGCACCCAAGTCCATGTGGCTGCGTGGCCGTTCGCCACTAATCCGGGTCCGAAGGATCTCATGTCACGAGCATTCGCCGCCCAGGGGGCATGTTACGTCATTGAGACTTGTGCGTTGTTTCGGCCAGAGGATGTCACGGAAGAACTCCAGGGAATCTTGAAGGCCTACTACGAAGTACCTTGGATTCAGGATCGCCTTACCGAAGGCTGCGCCAAGATCATCGACCCAGCTGGACACGTAGTCGCAGAAGCACCGTTCGGCGAGGAGTCGATTGTCACCGCTTCCGCTTCGCTTGAAAAGGTTCGGAATGCAAAAGGCTTTCTCGATGTCGGGGGGCATTAAGCCCGCCCTGACGTGTTCCGATTGCTGGTTAATCGTCGTCCCCTTCGCCGGGTGGAAGACATGAACTCGCCGGGCAGCGCCCTACCTCTGAGCAACGAGGATTGGACTCCAGTACACGACGAGCCCACTTTGGAAGGTACCAAAGGTCCAGGCTAGCAGCGATGAAGGAGCCATGAGGCGCACTCTGTTCGATCTGACATGTCGCTCCAGTTGATAACGTCCGGCCAGACGTAGTTGTTCCGAGTTCTGCTCGCGTGCCAGGTGACCACGCTCCCGGCGTCGGAACTGAGCTCAGTCATCAGCTGCCGAGATTGCGGTGCGCCGCATGGCGGTATGAAGGATAGTACGAAACGTACCACAGGCTGAGGATGGACCTGTGAGGTCAGCTGACTAACCGAAAGGGGAAACCTGACACGGGACCAGAGCATGTCGAAAAAGGGGCGAACTGGGAAGCCGTTTACCAGAGTGGGAGCCCCAAGACCTGGATGATAGGGGTAAAGCTACACTGCCTGAAGTCCAGTGGCGAGTTGGAGACTCGGACTCCCTCGATACAACGGCTGAAGTCGAGCCCCCGGCAGCAGCATGTAGCGCGCAATGAGATGTGAGATCCTCCTGCCGGGAACAGTGGTCAGTGAGACCTATCAAGCCCCGAAGGGAAACCCTACGTCATCCTGAGAACCTCCTTCATGACATTACTACGGGATCGCTTAGGCGGTGCGAGCCCTATGGTGACGGAAATTGGGAGAAAAGCGTATCCCACTGACGCGAGTGTACCCGGGGATGGTCTGGCTGAACTCGCTAGCTCTGTGGCTGTAGTGTTCGTAGCTTATTGCATACACAATCATGTCATGAGCGGCTACCCTGTTGTGTTCGTCACAACAGGTAGAAGGCGAGGGAGCACGATCTCAGTGCTGTTCGAGGTCTTGGCGTGCTGCGGGAAAGGGTTAGAAGGGGATTGCCTGATTGCTCAAAGAGACGCCCCATCCCTAAGGGTGGGCGTCGGGCCGGAGATGCTATCTCCCGTGGGGTGTTCCGTTGCACATTCGAGACTGTCATCTACTCGTCAGTCGAGGCGTACTCGTATGTGCGGGTCTCCAAGAAGTACCCCGGGGGCGGTCGCGACGCCCCGGGAACGTGCGGGTGGGGGCATAGCTCTTGGGCCAGGGTCGCGCGGACCCAAGCCCGCACGGCATCCACTGTGGCCTCGATGGGCTGCGCTGTCGTGTCCAACAGCGCAATTGGGGGCTTCAGCCTCGGGCCCGTCGTCACGAACCACCGGTTGAACTCCAGTTGGCGGGCGATAAACGCTGCATCGACGCCCCGCCACGCGGGCCGGGCGTGAAGGCGGGCCTTAAGCTCGTCCGGCGAACATGTCAGCGCTAACCGGTGGATGGCGTCGACATAGCGGCGTTCGACGCAGTGCTCAAGGTTCGCCGGCACGCCAAGTCCGGCGCCGAAGAGCACCACAGGACGGGCGGCTTGCGCGATGTTCTTCACCAGGCGTAACCACGTCTCCCCGAAGGCGCGATAGTCGTCCTCAGGTGTATTGAACTCGCGTCGCCACAGGATGTCTGCCTCGAGTGGGACGACTTCCGCGATCGTGCCCGCGAGCCGGCGACAGATGGCGGTCTTCCCCGTGCCGCTGGCGCCCGCTACCACCAGAAGCGGCAGCCGCCGGAACCGGTGCACGTGACCGCAGGCAGGACAGATCGCCTCCGCCCACGTGGGTTCGTCAGCGATAGGTCGAACCTTCTTATCGGCGCGGTACACGCCGCACGCTGTACAGACGTTGAACACCCCTTGCACCTCTCGGTTTCAGCCGGCACGACAGACGCCGGCACAGGACCGGTGCTGTGCCATCCTCAGAACCAGCATATCGGACCGGGCCACAGAGTCAATCAGTGGGCCGTCGGGTTCGAGGCCCAAACGGATCGATGCTGCTGCAGCGAGACCGGTGCCCTCCCCGTTGCCGCGCCGCCTTGACAATCCATTCCTTCACGGTACCATTAATGTATCGAGACGCAGAAGGTGATGCGTCCAGAGCGCGCACAACAAGCAGTGTCTTCGAAGAAGGGGACGATGCTCGACGTGTGCTGAGGATTGGGTCTTGCGCGGCGGAGACCTTCGAACCCCGCCAGGTCCGGAAGGAAGCAACGGTAAGGAGATCACTCCGGGTGCCGCAGGGTTGCCTGGTCCTCAGTACACTTCGGTCATCGCCCCCCAATCGGTTGGCTGTCACAGTACGCGAGGTGTGGACCACACGGGGGCGATAGGCGAAGAACTGTCGCCCCTTTCGGTTTCTACACGGATTTGCTCGAGGAGGAAGGGCTGGTACATCGAAGCACCGTCGTAGGCTGGGTCCGGCGAGGACTGGCTGTTGTCGTCGCCCTGATTGCCCTGGTCGGCCTGGTGGCTGCTTACCGCGCGACCCTGATCACCGTGACGCTCGTCATCGATGGTGAGTCGTCTCGCGTTCACACGCACCAACCCACCGTTGAGATGCTGCTTACGGACCTCGGCGTGAGCTTGCGCGCCGAAGACCGGCTTTCCCCAGGGCTCCAGACGGCACTGGCGGCGGACATGGCGATCAGCATCGATCACGCACGTCCTGTTGTGATTGTGGTAGATGGACGTGAGCAGGTCACCTACGCCCACGAGGAGTCCGCAGCCGACCTTCTGGCCCAGGCGAGTGTCTCGGTCGACCAATTCGACCGTGTCGCCCTACGCCCCCCCTCGATCACCGATCCCAAGGACACTAGGGTGCGCATCGTCGTCGAGCGTGCCCGGGAGATCCATCTGGAGGAGGGTGGCGTGCGCACAACGCTCTATTCGCACGCCGAGACCGTGGGCGAGGCTGTGTTGGGGGCCGGTATCCGGCTCTATCGCGCTGACCGCGTTGTGCCCGATCCAGCGACACCCCTGCAGCACGGGATGCACATCCAGCTCGATCGCTCTGTGCCTGTCAACGTCGTCGTCGACGGGCATACCCTTCGCACCCGCACCCACCGCACACGCGTTGGCGAGGTGCTGGCGGACCTTGGGGTCACGGTCAACGGACAGGACTTCACTGAACCCGGGCTGGACACGCCGCTCTTGTCCGATATGGAAATCGAGGTGTTCCGGGTTACCGAGAGTGTCATTGTCGAGCAGAGCCCCATCCCCTTCGACTCTGAGTGGCAGCCGGATCCCGAGTCTGAGATCGATACGCAGCGTTTGCTGCAGGACGGCGAACCCGGCGTGTTGGAGCGTCGCACGCGCCTGCGCTACATCAACGGGCAGGTCGTCGACCGCCGCGTGGAGGGCGAGAGCGTCGTTCTGGCCCCCAAGAACCGCGTGATGGGCTATGGGACCAAGATCATTGTGCGCACCCTGGACACACCCAGCGGCCCGGTTGACTACTGGCGCGTGGTGCGCATGCTGGCGACCTCCTACAGCGCCAGCACAGCCGGCGTCTCCAGCAGCAACCCCCATTACGGCTACACCGCGACCGGCCTGAAGATGCGGACCGGCATTGTGGCGGTGGACCCTCGCGTGGTCAACCTGGGCAGCCAGGTCTACGTGCCCGGCTATGGCATAGGTCTGGCGGGTGACACCGGTGGTGCCATCAAGGGCAAGCGCATCGACCTGGGCTACGCGGACGGCGAGCTCGAGCTCTGGTACCGGTGGGTTGATGTCTTTCTAATGACGCCCGTACCCGACAACGTGAACTACGTAGGGCCGTGATGGGCGACCGGCAGGGCGACGATGACCTACTGGAGGCGTTGCCCGATCCCCGAACGCTGCTCCACAAGTACGATCTTTGGCCCCGCAAATCCTTGGGCCAGAACTTCCTCGTCGACCCCAGCGCGCCTGATCGGATTGCGGACTGTGCGGATCTCTCGTCCGATGACACCGTCCTCGAGGTCGGGGCGGGCCTTGGCACCCTTACTGCATCCCTCGCCGCTCGTGCTGCACGCGTCATTGCCGTCGAGACCGATCCCAAGCTGGCTGCCGTGCTGGAGACGGAGCTGGGTCAGGTCGGGCGCATTGAGATCGTGCACGGCGACATCCTCGAGCTTGATCCGGCGGCGATGCTAGGCGCGCCCCTCGGCGTCGACCGAGCCGGGGCGACGCCGGCGGTGCCGTCGTGCCCCCTCTGGGGGCCGCGCCTACCTCACTACCACGTCGTCGCCAACCTGCCCTACTACATCACCGGGGCGGTCGTGCAGCACCTGCTCGAGGCTTCGGTCCGCCCCATACGGATGACGCTGACCGTCCAACTTGAGGTGGCCCAACGGATGGCTGCTCAGCCCGGCGAGATGAGCCTCCTGGCGGTGAGCACCCAATTCTATGGCACCCCAAGGATCTGCATGCGCCTCAAGCGGGGGGCCTTCTACCCGGTCCCTCAGGTCTCCTCGGCGGTGCTGCGGCTCGACCTATATGATGAGCCCCCCGTCCCCGTCGATGACGTCGCGCAGTTCTTCGAGGTCGTCAAAGCCGGCTTCGCCCAGCGCCGGAAGCAACTGCGCAACACGCTCGCCGCCACTCTGCAGCTCGACCCCACTGACGTCGAAGCTGCGCTGCAGCGCCATAGGATCGACCACCACCGCCGCGCCGAGACCCTCGCGATCCCGGAGTGGGGCCAGGTCTACGCCGCGCTTTCACC
>JAFGNI010000264.1 GCA_016927095.1 Anaerolineae bacterium
GCTGTCCCAGCCCTTAGGCTAGGCGCGACCCGCACTGCGGAAGATCTCGATCTTGTGCTCAACGACAGCCTGCATCGCATCGATGCAAGGCGCGAATACCTTACGGGGATCGATCTCGTCAGGTTTCTCCTGCGTGAACTGCTGCATAGTCCGGATAAAAGCGTTCCGGACTTCGGTGTCGATGTTGATCTTGCAGATGCCGTTCTTAACAGCCTCGGTGATCTGGTGATCGGGGATTCCCGACGCTCCATGAAGCACCAGAGGCACGGGAACACGGTCGCGAATGGCCCGCAACCGATCGAAATCCAGTTTGGGCTCGCCCTTATAGAACCCGTGCGCATTCCCGATGGCGACGGCTAGGAAATCGAAACCGGCATCCTCGACAAACCGCACGCACTCATCAGGATCGCTCATAGCGGCTTCGCGCTCACTGACCACAACGTGCTCTTCTGCGCCGCCAATCCGGCCAATCTCAGCCTCGACAGGGACATCAATGCTGTGGCAGGCCTCGACGACCTTGCGGACCTCGGCAACATTCTCGTCGTACGGCAACTTCGAGGCGTCGCGCATGATCGAGGTGAAACCAGCGCGCAGGGCCTGCATCACGACCTCGAAGCTCGGGCCGTGATCCAGATGAATCGCCACGGGCACGGAGGCCAACTGGGCAGCCTTCGCTACGATCATCGGCAGGAACTCGACCCCTGCATAGCGCATCGCACCTGAGGAGATCTGCACGAGAATCGGGGCACGCTTCGCCTCTGCCGCACGCAGAATCGCATGGGTGATCTCAAGGTTGTTCGTGTTGAACGCACCGACGGCATAGCCGTTCTTCTGAGCATCCAACAGCAGTTCTTTGCTGGTGACTAACATTCTGCCTCCTGAGCTGGGGTAAACGAAATCCCGGGCTTCCTACGGCCCGCGGACTAACAGAGGAGCGCCGGCCGCTCGCATCAGATCATGCCTTTACCGCGGCGCCGGTCACGGACAGCCAGCGACCTCCTCAATCCGGTTGCTTACTGTATTTGGTTTCCCGCAAATGTCAACTTGGTGAGAATTGCGTTCCCCCAAGGCGTCTCAGCGGCGCTCCCACCAGACATAGATGAGGGCGTTTCCGCCATCCTCGTAGTACTCTGCCCGCACCTCGTGGACGCCCGCCGTGACGTTCGCTTCACCGCAATAGGCTACACTGTTGGATGGATGCCATTCATCCAGCACTCTGACACCATCCAGATAGAGCCGCACTCCATCGTCGGACATCGCGCAGAAGGCATAGTTGTCACTGAAGAAATCGGCGCGGCGGGTCCACCGGACGCTGAAGTTGTCGGCTCCGACACCTCCGATAGGCGCGCCACCACCCCATTCGAAGCCGATCGCCCCATCCCATCGCGTGGCAGCAGGACTGCCGCTGAGGTTGCGATTACTGAAGTACTCGCCATACCACGCGGAGGTCACACTAGGCGGAGCAGGGGTCGCCGTCGGCGCGGGTACCGGCGTCATAACGGGGGTTGCACCTAGTCGCGAGAAGGAGAACTGAATGGTGGCGACGCCCGAGGTCTCGAAGTAGTCGACGGTCACCACGTGACTCCCTGGCGCAACCGCGAAATCGACCCAATACTCTGTCTCGGGCTGGACGCGCCACGCATCCAGGACCAGGTTCTGGTCAACCCAGACGCGCACGCCATCATCTGACCGCGCCTTGAAGCGGTAAAGACCTCCGATGAAGCTGAAGGTCCGCGTCCAGTGGGCGGAGAAGTTATCCGCACCGACGCGGCTGTCCGGCCCACCGTAGCCCCAATGGAAGTTGATCGACGCATCGGTGCGTACGACGGTAGCGCCTCCGGTTGGATTCGTGCCAACGTAGTACTCCCCCAGCCATCCGCTCACTGGCTTCGGGGTCGGCGCCACGGTAGGTGCAGGCTTTGGTGGCGGGGCGGGCGCGGCACCTGGGATAACCAGGTACTGGCCAACATAGATGCGGTTCAGATTGTAGATCCCATTTGCCTGCGCCAGCGCCCAGACGGTGACCCCGTGACGGCTGGCGATACTGTACAGCGTATCACCGGCCCTCACGATGTAGCCACGCCCGGGCATGTAGCTCCCCGTAGCCGGTATCACCAGCCGTTGCCCAACGTAGATGAAGCTCGGATTAACAATGCCGTTGGCACGGGCCAATGCCCACATATCCACACCGTACCAGCGCGCGATACCGGTGAGTGTCTGTCCGGGCTGAACCACGTGAACGGTCTCCGTGGAGGCTAAGGCCGGGCGGGAAATTGCGAGAGCCGCGACAAGCAGCAGGACGCATAGTAGAACCCTCTTCATCAGGGCACCTCCTTCTGATCTCTAGTTGGAACCCTATCCGCCTCGATCTGGGGTGAGGCCGAACCTATGGTAGAAGCGTCAACCACAAGCAAGCGGACCTACATCCATAATATAGGCGAAACCTAGTACGGTCAAGTCGTCTTGAGATGCGTGCTCAAGAGCTTGACCGTGCGATCGAGTCACTGTATCCTGGGATTGCGGTCTGTGAGAACGCCGACAGTCCTGCATCTGAGCGCTAGGAGGTCTCCAAGGCATTTGCTGCGTGGTTGACCAAATCACTAGCTGCGGTACACTACGAGAAGTTAGAGGAGGGTTAAAGGCTCATGGAACTGGGCATAATCGGTCTACCAACCAGTGGCAAGACTACCATCTTCAATGCACTCGCGCGCGCTGAGCGCCCCACTGCCGCCGCCTCTACCGGGAAGCTGGAGTTGGTGAGCGGGGTTGTCGATGTCCCCGACGTACGAATCGATCGTCTGAGCGAGATGTACGCCCCTCGCAAGACCACTTACGCGAAGGTTACCTACACCGATATTGCCGGGCTGGACCAAGACCTGGGCAAAAAAGGGCTCAGTGGCGAGCTTCGCAACAAGATTGGCCCTATGGAGGCTTTTGTCCACGTCGTACGAGCCTTTGAGAATGAGCACGTGCCCCACATCTTGGGTAGCGTCGATCCTCAACGCGATCTGGACCGCCTTGAGGGCGAGCTTATGCTAGCCGACATGCTTGCCGTCGAGACGCAGCTTGACCGTACCCAAGAGCGACTGGACAAAGGCGCTCGTGGGCCCGAGCGACAGAAGCTCGAGGAGGATCTTGCGCTCTTTCAGAGACTCTCAGCAACCCTGGCCACCGGCGAACCTCTGCGCGATATGGCGCTCACGTCCGAGGAGCTCCGGCGACTAAGGGGTTTCTGCTTGTTGACACTGAAGCCGGTCCTTATTCTCGTCAACACCGGCGATGAGCAGGACGTGGGCGCAAAACCGGTAACCTTCGAGCACCAACGCAGTGAGGTCCTAGCACTTCACGGACAGATAGAGATGGAGTTGAGCCGGCTCTCTCAAGAGGAAGTGCGCGCCTTTATGGATGAGTTTGGTATTCAGGAGCTGGCGCTCAACCGCGTCATCCAGGCATCCTATGCGCTCATCGGCTTACACTCGTTCTTCACCGTAGGCGAAGATGAAGTACGTGCGTGGAACCTTCCCGTAGGGGGAACAGCGCTGGAGGCAGCCGGTACCATCCACACCGATCTAGCGAAGGGCTTCATCAGAGCCGAGGTCGTTGCCTATGATGATCTGATCGAAGCAGGCAGCATGGCTGCGGCGCGCAAAGCCGCCAAGGTTCATCTCGAGGGCAAGGATTATGTCGTGCAGGACGGAGACGTCCTGCACATCCGCTTCTCCGTCTAGATACGACGCTTTGCGCGATCAACAGGGAATAAGGCTCTCTATGCGGGACTCAGAGCAGAAGATCGAGTGGCTCTTCATCAACCTGCGCTGGTTTCTGCTGGTCGCTGTGGCCAGCGTAATCGGGCTGGATGTTGCCTTGCGTGACAGCTCCTTTCCCACGTCGGCCCTCACGCTGATCCTTGTCGGTAGTGTGGCCAACTTGATAGCGTTGATCATGCACCTGCAGAACGCTAGCAACCCTGCGATGCAGAATCTAATGCTGGCCCAGGACATCTTGATCTCTGTTGGCTTCATCTTGACGTCTCAGGATCTCAGGAACCAGCTCCTCTTCATTTCACTTGTCCCCATTACAGCCGCCGCGCTCCGCGTCTCCTGGGCTTCCAGCACCCTGGTTACCTTCATCGTGGTTCTGATCTACTGGGCCATCGCCTGGTTCGACCTAGGTCTCTCGTTCAGCGCGGGCTTTCTCGAAGCGGTCACGCAGATGCTGTTGCCAATGATCAACGGCGCGGTCTTGATCATTGCCGGTCTGGCCATCAGCCAGATTGGCACACGCATCAAACAGGCCATGATCGCCGAGAGAGAAGAACGGGAACGCCGGTCGCATCAAGCGCTACAAATGGCTCACCGCCGGGCCAGCCTGATCTTTGACCTCGCCGGGACACTGAGCGCTACGCTCAACTACGAGCGGGTCCTTGAGACCGCGCTTGACATCAGCCATGCCGGCCTGATGGAGTTCTTCGACGGGTCGCACGAGATCTCGCAGGTTGGTATGATCCTGCTGTTCGGAATAGACGAGTCGCTCTACGTCGCGAAGGCCCACGGCGCATCCGTAAGTGAGGAGCAGATGCGCTTCTCGGCCAAGCATGGCATTCTCGGTCGCGCGATCCAGAGCGCGGAGCCCGTGGTGACCGGCGACCCCTCCACAGATCCGGAGCTCAGCCGGATCCACAAGATGAATGAATGCCAGCAAGCCATCGCGGTCCCCCTCCGGGCTGGATACGATAGCTACGGCTTGCTAGTCTTGGGTAGCTCAGAACCCGACCTCTACACCAATGATTTCCAGGATCTCCTGACGGCTATCTGCAACCAAGCCGTGCTCGCCCTCCAGAACGCACGCCTCTATGAGAACTTGATGGACGAGAAGGACCGGCTTGTCAACGTGGAGGAAGACGCCCGGAAGAAACTCGCCCGCAACCTGCACGATGGTCCAACTCAGACGATTGCTGCTATTGCGATGCGTCTGAACTACATACGGCTCTTGGTGGATCAGAGTCCGGCCGAGGCGCGCCAGGAGATCGAGCAGTTGGAGAGTCTGGCGCGGCGCACCACGAAAGAGATCCGTCAGATGCTCTTCACGCTGCGGCCCCTCATTCTCGAGTCCCAAGGCCTGGTAGCAGCGCTGGAACAGCTCCGTCAGAAGTTCCAAGAGACCTCTACGGTGAAGCTGCATCTCGAAGCGGACCGTGTCGTGGACCGTTTGCTGACGAAGGACACGAAAGGCTCGGTCTTCTACATCGTTGAGGAAGCGACGAACAACGCCCGCAAACATGCAGAGGCCAACAACATCTGGATCCGCCTCTTCCAGCGGGGTATGCACGTCGTGGCAGAGGTCGAGGATGATGGCAAGGGCTTCGACGTGGTGACGATGGAAGCCAACTACGCTAACCGCAACAGTCTCGGGATCATCAACCTCCGGGAACGCGCCACCCTAGTAAAAGGCAAAACCGTCATCAACTCCGCACCTGGCAAGGGGACTAAGGTTGTGGTGACCGTGCCCGTGAACGTCCCTGAGCCCGAGGGTGAGACACAGACCGCAGAGCAGCCAGAGGCCTGAGGATGGACAGCATCAGGTTGGGACGCTGGGACTGGCTCCTGCTCTCTGTTGCTATCGCGACGCTTAGCGGGCTACTGCACTGGCTGGTCCACCACCTAGCCACATCGTATTCGGCGAACCCTGCACGTGGTGCGCACTGGCGCGGGATACTCCACATCATCGAATCCCCGTGGTTTCTTCAGCCGCTCCAGCTGGTCTACGCCATCGGCCTCCCCGCAGTGGCCTTCCTCTGGCAGGGCGCGTTGACGTCGCGCGGCTTGGGGCTCAAACCCCTCCCCTTTGGCCCTGATGCGGAAGCTGTCGACTGGGCCCAAGCCACGATCGGCCCCGCTGGAGGAACTACCAGCTGGACTGACGACGTTGGCTGGTTCTCCCTGATATTGGTTGCCACCGCCGTCGTCGTAGCCCTCGGCATTTGGCGAGCCGGCAACGGCACTGCCCTAGCCTCACGTGGGCATCGCAGTCTGAGCCAGGCCGCTATCGACGCGGTCGTCTATGAGATTCACTGGGCCTTCTACAGAGAACCCTTCGTCGTGACGTGGGGCGTCGCGCTGGGGAGTTGGCTGGGAGCTGTGCCAGCTCTGGTGGAGGGCACGGTGAACCTGATGTTCTGGGAGCGCCTACGTGCTGGGGATCGCGACTACGTGCGTGCAATGTTGATTCGCGGCGGCCTGCTTGTCGCCAGTTCGCAGCTGTTCCTGAAAACCCAGAACCTCTGGTTGGCCATCATCATGGACCTTCTAGTTGGGTGGCTACTACTCAGAAGGCGAGAGCCTCAGTCGGTGTCCAGGGCAGCGATCACCACAATCCGGTGAGTATCGACGCCATATGGGTAACACGAGATCAGCGTGAGCACAGGCGTACTCGTGTTGTCCATGACGCTCACCTCTTTCGGGCTGACGATCCGCGTCTGCTCCACCACGTAGCGATACGACGTCGACTGCGTCTCTAGCACGATCTCGTCATCAACTGTCAGCTCCGGGAGGCGCCTGAAGATCTCACCATAGATATCGTTGTGCGCCGCGATCACGCAGTTGCCTCGCTCGCCGGGGTTGACTGTGCCTATCGTGTGCCCGGCGCCCTTCTTCAGCGACTCCCAGTCGTCACCCTCCACCACGGGTGCATCTACGCCTATCGCCGGGATAACGATCCGGCGCCCGTGCTCCGCGCCTAGGGTAGGCGCAGGCAGCGGCGTGACCTCAGCCACAAGTCCCCTCAAATGCGCGGGAACCAAAGCCGGCTCTGAGAATCCCTCCGCATCGGGTGGCGTATGGCCTCCCGGCAGCACCACCGCGCGGATCATCGGAGTTGGCGTCACCGTGGGCAACACCATCTCGTTTCTGCTTTCCTCGTTGATCTGGTTGACGGTGGTCACCATCTGGAGGACAACCCAGACCAAGCCCAAGACCGCCAGGATCTCCACGAGCAGTAGCGCTTGGTCCCGGATCCAACGCCATTTGATGGGTCGCCGCTGGCGCCGGCGACTGCCTGTCTCAACGACCGCGCTATAGCGCTCTAGGGCCGCGCGCCCAGGCGGTGCTGTCGGTGGATCTTGCCCTAGAGGCAGCCGCAGCGCTGGATTGGGGACCGGCTGCGTGCCCGCTACCGCGACAACTTCCACTACCGCCGCAGAGCTCCGGTCCGAGTTCGCCACGGCAACGGGCTTCGGGTTCGGGGGCAAAGACGGGTTCCTGACTGCACCACTCGACGCTGGCGCCTTTATTTCGGGATCAGCCGCATCGGGGTTGTCACTCAGGCGCTTCAGCCGCTCCTGCCGCTTGCGGAGATGCACTAGCCGTTCTAGCTCTTCGATGCTCAGTTCGTCGACGTAGCGGTGGTCTTTCACTTCTCTCCTACAGCAAACACCTCACGCTGGAAGAACCAACGGAAGGGAGGCAGTTCAAACAGGACCCAGCGAGCCGCACGGAGGACAAATCCCTCCTGGCGATGCTGGGGCGGCGTGCTCAGCCACGCGCGGACCGAGTGATAGCCGTGCCGTCGCAGGCCGAGCCACAGGCTGAGCGCGCTCTGCTCATTGACGTGGACGTGCACGTTCTCCGGGATGATCTCCCGCGGATCCTTGGGGTACCGGTCTCTTTGCCCCATAAAGGCACGAACAAGCCTGACCCACGGGTAGGCATAGCGGTCGTACCAGACATTGGGTGCAGTGTGGATCACAATGCGTCCCCCTGGCTTCAACACCCGATAGGCTTCGCGCATGGCGAGATCCAGCTCAGCCGGGTAGAGATGCTCGACGATATCCAGCATCAGGATTCGGTCGAAGGTGTCAGCCTGAAAAGGCAAGTAGAGCGCCGACGCTTGATAGACGCCCACGGGCAGCTCATCGGACTGAATCTGCGTGGCCATCTGCCTGGAGAGCCGCACAGCGACCGAAGCGTAGTCAATGCCGAAGGCGTGCGCCCCCAATTTGGACGTGCGGCGCAGGATCTCGCCCCGCCCACAACCCACATCCAGCACCTGCATCCCCTGGGCAATACCGGCAACGGCCAACGCTTCGGCCAGGCGCTGCGAAAGATAAGCGCCCTCGCTCGACCGAAACTCCTGGTAGCCCTCACATACGTTGAGGAAGTACTGCTCATCGTAGAGAACCGAGGGAACAGAACCTGAGGAGTGGTCCGACACGGGCATCTGCCTTTCCGGGAGTGGGTGAACGCGCATCGCTGTTGGAAGTGGGGTTCAGTCAGTAGGCATTCGGCGACTGAAAGATCTGCAGCACGGTTCGGATAATGATCTTGATATCCAGCAACAGGGACCAGTTCTCGCAGTACCAGAGATCGTACTTCGTCCGCTCGATAATCGACGTATCTCCTCGATAGCCGTTGACCTGAGCCCAACCGGTCAGGCCGGCCTTCTCATGGTGGCGCTCCATGTAACGCGGGATGCTCCGCCGGAACTGCTCCACGTAGACCGGCCGCTCAGGTCGCGGGCCCACCAGACTCATATCACCGATCAGCACGTTGATGAACTGAGGCAGCTCATCTAGATTGGTCTTCCGCAAGAACGCGCCGATCCTCGTCCGCCGGGGGTCATCTTCCGTCGTCCACCCAGGCCCATGTTGTTCCGCATCCGTGCGCATTGAGCGAAACTTGATGATTGGGAACGGGCGCGCATCCAAACCCATGCGCTCCTGCACGTAGAACGCCGGCCCAGGCGACTCCAGCTTGACGAGAGCGGCAATCAGCATCATGAACGGCGAGAGCACAACTAGGCCTACGCTCGCCCCAACAATGTCCAGCACGCGCTTCGACACCCGGCGCCAACCGGTCAACGCGATGTCGCGCACAGTCAAGAGCGGCAGACCGCCCATCTCGCTGATACTCACAGCGCCAGCCATGATCTGGAACAGGTCTGGGTAGACGCGGATGGTGACGCGCCGCCCTTCACACTGGGAGATGAGCCAAAGCAGGTCGCGGTGCGGCGTCTCTTCAGGCAGCGCGATGATCACCTCATCAGCAAACGCGGAGGCAATGATCTCTCCCAGCTGAGCAGATGTCCCCAGGATCGGGACACCCAACAGCTCCTCCAGGTCACTGTCCTGCATCGTGACAACGCCCAGCGCCTCGTAGCCCAGATCGGGCGACCACAGGATCTTCTGGAGGATCATGCGGGCAATATCACCCGTGCCGACGACCAGGACATTGCGCCTGCCCCAACCTCGTCGCACCAGTCGTCGGCGCAGCCAGTCATTGAGCAGGCGCCCTAGCGCAATCAGGAAGATGGAGAGCGCCCAGGCGTAGAAAACCATGACACGGGAGTAGTCCTGCCCGACGACGAAGCTCCGGAGCGTCAGGGAATCGAGCGCCACCCCCATCAGGGTCCCGATGGTCGAGCCAACCACGATCCCGCTGAGTTCATCCACACGCGACGCACGCGTCAGCTGGTAGAGCCGGGTGAAAAAGAAAACGCCAATCAGCGAGGCAATGTGGATGGCCATCATGGGCAGATGGCCCAGGAAGGGGTCCATCCCTTCAGCAGCGTTCGGGACCGGGATCAGAGTCCGGAGTACGTAGGCGAGGGCAAAGGCCAGCCCCCCCATCAGCACGTCCGTCAGGACCAGCAGGAGGACAAAAAGACGATGCGCCCGGTCAACCTTGATCATAGGAGCTGAGTTCGCCAACGCATAAGGTGTGTCTGCAGTCGAATGACGAGAAGGATCACTACGTTCAGTGGACCAAAGGTCCGAGCAGCAAAGTGCTTCCGATGGAAGATCTCCATCGATCGCCAGAACTCCACCTGTGCCCGTGGGTTCTGGCGACTTGAAGCACGCTTGACATGGAGAACAATCACCTCAGGATAGTACATCACGCGCCAGCCCGCCTCTTTGATCCGGTACGCCCAGTCCAGATCCTCTCCGTACATGAAGAAGCTCTCATCCAAAAGGCCGGCATCGCCAATGGCCGCGCGTTTGACCATCATGAAGGCACCCACCACCGAGTCCACTTCGGCGATCTGGTCCTCGTCCAGGTAGGTCAGATTGTAGCGACCAAAACGTGGGCTCTTCGGAAACAGCCTGGAGAGCCCGGTCATCCGGTAGAAAGACACCTCCGGTGTCGGAAACGATCGCCGGCAAGCCATGTCCAGCGAACCGTCGAGGCGCACGAGCTTGGGCCCCACGACGCCGACACGGTCGGCATTGTCGGCGTACGCAACGCTTCGCGCCAACGCATCTGGAGGTAACTCAGTATCTGCGTTCAGCAGCAGCGCATATCGTGGCACGCCCGTCGAGGTCGGATCGCCAAACCCCAGCGCCCGCAATCCCTGATTGTTGGCGGCAGGGTAGCCAAGATTGTCGTCGTTGCTGATGAGTTTCACCTGAGGGAAGTCAGAAGCTACCATCTCCGCACTTCCATCGTCAGAGTCGTTGTCGACGACGCACACCGTGAAGGTGACCCCTTCACTCGCCAGCACGGTCTCAAGGCACCGCTTCAGCAGGTCTCGCGTCTTGTAGTTGACGATGACTATCCCGACATCGACGCTGGTCATGGGCACCATTCTAGCACACTCACCATGCCCGGCAAGCTTCGTTTGACTTACGCGATTGGCAAGTCTACAATCAGCGTGCGTAGGGACGATGCGGCAGATGTGTGTCTAGGACAGACGCGGTCCAGCCCCAAGGCCGCTAGACCGCCTGACATCAGATCCCCACGACCATCCATCACAGCCAGACCGCAATCAGAGAGCGCGTCAGGAGGTAATAAGCCAATGTCAACACAGGATCCGTCGTCCGGCAACGATATGCACTGGGAGAACCGGCTAGCTCAGAGAATGACCAGCATGCGCAGTTCGGCGATCCGCGAGCTCTTGAAGATCACGCAGCTGCCGGATGTCATCTCGTTCGCTGGTGGGTTGCCCGCACCTGAGCTCTTTCCCGTGCGGGAGATCGAGGAAGCTTGCGAGTATCTGCTGCGCCATGAGGCAAAGCGAGCTCTCCAGTACAGCACCACGGAGGGGCATCCGCCGCTACGTGAATTCCTGGCTGAGTCGATGGCCAAGTACGGCATCCACCACAGCCCCGACAACATCCTGATCACGACGGGATCACAGCAGGCTCTGGATCTGATTGGCAAGGTCTTCGTGGATCCGGGAAGCGCCATCTTGACGGGCCGCCCCACCTACCTCGGCGCCATTCAGGCCTGGCGCGCCTATCAGGCCGAGTTTTTCACCGTCCCCCTCGATGATGGAGGCATGCGGGTCGACCTTGTCGAGGATATCGTCAAGGAGACCCCCGTGCGCTATCTCTATGTCCTGCCCAACTTCCACAACCCGGCGGGCACCACCTTGACCGAGGAGCGCCGTCACGCCCTTGTCGATATCGCCCGAAGACACGACCTGGTCATCATTGAGGACGATCCCTACGGCGCTCTGCGCTATGAGGGTGAGGACATTGTGCCCATCGCCTCCCTGGCGCCGGAGCGGACGATCTACCTAGGCACCTTCTCCAAGACGTTGACGCCGGGCCTTAGAATCGGCTGGGTGGTGGGTCCCAAGGCGATCCTCAACCGGCTAGTGCAGGCCAAACAGGGCTCGGACCTGCACACCAGCACCTTCGACCAGATGATTGCCAACGATATCGCGCAGCGAGGAATCCTCAGAGCGCACGTCCGGAAGCTCTGTCGTATCTATGGGGAACGCCGAGACACAATGCTGGATGCTCTCACCGAGTTCTGGCCTGAGGGGTCGAGTTGGACGCGTCCGCAGGGCGGGCTCTTCCTGTGGGCACGCGCGCCAGAGTCTGTCGACACCCTGGAACTACTGGGCGTCGCGATCCAGCGCAAAGTGGCCTTCGTGCCAGGAGTGAACTTCTACCCCCATAGCGACGGCGGTCACAATGCGATGCGCCTCAACTTCTCCAACGCGAAGCCCGATATGATTGTGGAGGGCATCCAGCGGCTGGGGCTCACCCTGAAGGAGGTGCTCTCCTAGAGAGACCGTCTGACCGGTCAGGGGGCTCTCGCTATCCGCAACGGTAGCGGGGCCCCCTGGACGTTTACACGTCAAAGACAATCTCTGTCTCGTACCCGCCATTCCGCTGGGAGACGCCCACCATGTGATACGTGACAGCCTTGATGTGCGCACGCCGTTGGGCCAGAGCGCATCCGGTTACCTCCGCCTCGAGCGCTGTTGGGGTCAGGGTCGTGAACACGATCTCCGTGAACAGCGCCCCGTCGCGCTCATGCAGGTAGAGCAGTTCGTTCAGCCAGTCCACCAGCAGTCCCTCAACATCGCCGGCAGTGAGGGCAACCGTGGCCCTCGATCGGCCTCCCGATCCCCCCTCGGCCAGAAGAGAGAACATCCCCTGGGCGGCCGTCCGGAAGAGATCGGCAAGATCCTCACCCCAGACGTGAAGAGCCAGATCGGCGGTATGCAACACCTCTTCCCACCGCCCCATCACGCCCCACCTTCCGCGTAGGATAGTAGCAACTCGACCACCCCGGCAACGTCATTCAACGCCAGCATCGGGCAATCTAGCGTGAGCCCGGACACATCCGTCACACAGGCAAGCCGGTGTTCGAGGTCCTGGAGCGGCTGCGGATTACAGGCCGCGCGGATGACCTCAATCTTCGGCACCCGGCTTCGCTTGTAACCTTCGACCAACACCAGCGTTGGGCTCTCGGTCCCTACAGTGACGACAGATTCCAGCACTTCCTGTAGCGTGAGCTCAACGCGCAGGCGGCGCGACAACGCTATGCGATCCGGCGCAACCAAGGCAACCTGCTCCGCACCAACATCCCATAGCCGCCGTGTGTCTGA
>JAFGNI010000265.1 GCA_016927095.1 Anaerolineae bacterium
ACCTTGCCCTCGCGCACCAACTGCTCCATCGCCTGCCAGATCTCCTCCCAAGGAGTATTGCGTTCGATATGGTGCATCTGATAGAGATCGATGTGATCGGTCTGCAGGCGCCGCAGGCTGTCCTCGCAGGCCTTCCGGATGTGGTAGGCCGAAAGCCCGTGCTCGTTCGGCCCCTCGCCCATGCGGTTGTAGACCTTGGTCGCCAGCACGATCTTGTCGCGGCGGCCTCCCCCCTGCGCCAACCAACGTCCGATGATCTGCTCGGTGATGCCTTCACCCAGCTTGTGACCGTAGACGTTGGCTGTGTCGAAGAAGTTGATCCCCAATTCCAGGGAGCGATCCATGATCGCGTAGCTGTCCTCTTCCGTCGTCCGTGGCCCGAAGTTCATCGTGCCCAGACACAACCGGCTCACCTTGAGACCCGTGCGCCCCAAATACGTGTAATCCATTTTCCATCCTCCAGAACCTGAACATTTACGTTGCCAACTTGCTTGCGTAAGGTGTGGAAAAAACCTCACGGTTCTATTATAATAGATCCAAGTAGATCAAACAAATCGTCCTCAACCACCCGTAGCTGGCGCTCAGGAGGAATCGGAAAACGAGATGAAAACACTATTGCTGCTGCGCCACGCAAAGTCCAGTTGGAAGCACGAAGGCGTTCCGGATCACGACCGTCCTCTCAAGAAACGGGGCCAACGCATTGCGCCGAAGATAGGACACCTGTTAGTTGATCAGGATCTCGTCCCCCAGCTCATCGTCAGCTCGACAGCCAAACGTGCGCGCAAGACGGCACGCTACGTCGCGGATGCCTGTGGTTACACAGGCGAGATCGTCCTGGAACACGGCCTCTATCAGGCCGGTCCGATGGGGCATGTCCGGATTCTTCAAGAGGTTGAGGACGTCTACCAGCGCATCATGATCGTGGGCCACAACCCAGGGCTGGAGGTGCTCCTGGAAGTGCTCACCGGCAAATCGGAGTGGTTGCCGACTGCGGCCCTAGCCCACATCGAGCTCCCGATTAACTCATGGGCGGACGTCCGGGAGTACGTGGGCGGCGAGTTGGTCAATCTCTGGCTCCCGAAGGAACTGAAGAAAACATAAGCCCCGCATCAGGGTAACGCCGCGGGCGAGCTGTAGGGACCAGAGGCCAGGGCCTCCCAAGCATCGTGGTTGGCGAGCCCGCTGTAGGAAAAGATGGCGTGGCCTGGCGCACCGGCCGCCCGTGCCGCGTCAATCCGGGCCGCAATCGCCGCGAAGTCCTCGTAGTGACTCCCGATACCGGGGTAGACCGCTCTCCCGTCAGCCTCAGCGAGGAAGTCTGCCATCAGCATCTCCCACCGCCACATCTCGTCCGCTTTGCCGCCGTAAAGCATCGGCACGAGCGCGTCGACGGCACCTGTTGCCAGCCACCCCCGAGCATCCTGGTAGAAGTCTGAGTAGCCCTCACTGACATCCCATCCCCACTTGTCCGTCGTGTAGGGCCAAACAGCCGCGGAGACCAGAAGTCCGTCCGCTCGCAGCCCTTGAACCCCCTCGCGCACGTCACGAACGAGCGCTGTGATCCGGTCACGCTGCCACTGGTCACGATCAAGGGTCTTGACCGGGCCGGCAGCGGTGTTGCTGGCTGGGTCATAGGAGTAAGCCGGTCCCGCATAGCGAACGAGATCCAAATGAACGCCATCGACGGGGTAGCGCCCGACGATGTCCATGATGACCGCCTTCACGTGCGCTTGAACCTGGTCCAAACCAGGGCTAGCCCAGAGGTAGCTTCCCCACGACAGAGGCATCCACTGACCGCTCTCATCATACTGGCGCCAGCCATAGCCGAGCCCGTACACACCGGGATGTGCCACATAGCCCGGCCCGTAGGTAAAACGGTCGAACATCTGGGGAGGCACTGTAGCCGGGGGCCACAGCGCACCATAGGCGTCGCTGGGCGGAGAAAGCCACGCCGTGTAGACGTTGACGTAAGCATGGACCTCCAAGCCTGCGGCATGGCCCTGCGCGATTATGCGTGCCAGAGGATCCCAACCGGGATCACGACCCAGCGTGTCACCGGGAGCGCCCGCTGTCAGCCGGTCCGCCCACGGCTCCACGCCCGGCGTGTAGTAGGCGTCACCCGCTGCGCGCACCTGGAAGAAGATGGTGTTGAAGCCAGCCCCGGCTATCTGGGCCACCATCCGGTCGACGTCTTCCGGCACGGGCGCGCCCATCAGCGTCGTCCAGTCATATCGGGTGATCCAAATAGCGCGACGTTCAACCATCAGAGGCTCTGAGTATTGTACCAGAGGGAGAAAAACGGTACGCGTGAGCCCCTCGGAGATGGCAACGACCGGCCCGGCCCGCGTGCCGGTCGCCCCAAATCGATTCACGAGATCAGAAGCTGATGTCAGTCTCGCCGCAGGTGCGTCCGCCTGGGTCTGTCCCTTCGGCAATGCGAGCTGATACCACGCTTCAGCACGACCGGCCTGCCCGGCGAGCGTCTCGAACGTCGCCGTCCGGATCTGTTGGGCATCGACCGACCCATCTGAGGCTATGGACACCGGTGCCAGTAAGAGCAAGCCGAGAAACAGATTGCGCAGCGTCAGGCCCATGGTGAATGCGATAACCTCATTGACACGTTCCGACCGGGCTCAGGAGCGCCACGGCGGGCGCCTGAGAATCCGGTCGGAATGTGGAGAACCCTGATAACTCTTGCAGGAACTCTGCTGTCGTGCGACGCTACTCAGCGGAGATGTCGCACTGCCCTTCACCAAGGATCTCGATCTCCAGCCCCTTCATCGTGCTGATCGTCGAGTGCACCGGGCAGTGCTGGGCTACGCGCTCGATCGCCCTCACGCGTGTGTGACAATCGCCCTTAGGAAGCTTCACCGTCGCGTGCAGGTTCACCAGTCGCGTGGGGTCGTCGGCCTTGTCGAAGGTAATATCAACGACCATACCCTCGTCGTCGATGCC
>JAFGNI010000266.1 GCA_016927095.1 Anaerolineae bacterium
AGGTCCTTATAGGACATCAAGAGCTCTCCTTCACCGGAGGGCTCTTGATGTTTTGGGCATGCCTACGGTTTGTCCCCGGTAGACCTATCATGGTCTCCTCCTTCCACGGATGATCCCTCTGCCCTAGTGCCTATTTCTGAGGTCCGGGTATACCTGGCCCAGGCGGATCCCTCAGCGGCGCTGAGCATCCTGGGGTCACTTCGCCGGCAGACAGAGGCCCGAGGCCGGTGCGATGCGCATCTGAGAGCGATGATTCCGCGGACGGATCCAGCGCTTGTCGGTTCTTCCTCGGAGAACGGCTGGGCCTTTGTGCGCCTAGCCCATCGCCTGCCCCCAAAAAACAGTATCCCCTAGCAGTACTTTTGTATGTACATCTCGCCCCCTTGTCGCGTTATCCTAGCTGTACATTCTGTGACTGGGAGAGATACCGCCAAGCAAGCATAGATGGTGCACGGCGATGCCAGACGAAATGCTCACTATACGCTGATCGCCGGTATTCTGGTCGCCCTTGGCTCTGTCTTCGCTGAAGCGCTGGCGCTCTTTGACACGGCAAAGGTGGCTATACTGGGGTTAGCATTGGCGGGAATCGTCCAACCCGTTTCGCAGCTCATCTACGCGCCGCGCCAAGTGCACATCTGGATTGAGCCGATCTCCGGAGATTGGGCCAATCTCACGAAACGACTGAAATCGAATGTGAAGGCAAGAGGAGGTCTTCTATGAAAAGGTATTACTTTCACCAGCCATGATAGTCATAGCCTATGGGATGTGATAGTTGGCACTGGCGCGGTGTGGCAGGAAGCAGAAGATGATGGCTGGAGCCGGGCGTCCTTTCCACTCTCGCCAACAGATTGGTATATCGGACCCGTTAGGAATTGTGTGGCGACTTTCATCTACAACTCCGACACGATGAGTAATGTCTACGTCCAATGCAGCCAGGAAACGGCGGATCTGTATGACAATCAGGTGGGTGATATTCGGGTTATGGTAGACGCAGCCTATCAACCTATGAACTTCGCCAGCTCAGAACAGGTGATTGAACAACACAATCAAGATATCGAGAACCGGCTCCCTGTCTATCCATTAAGCACGATCGATCCCGATGGTGGGATTGCGGCCTATTTCGACAAGTCTCTGTGGACAAATGCGCCAACTAGCCTGGGCGCTGTCTTGGTAGATGGAGAGATCTACCTACACCCGCCTCAAACACGTCACGGTCGATACCCCTACCCAAGTGAAATGCGCCACGGTGTATATTCCGTCACCAAAAGCATGGCTGGGGCGCTGGCGTTATTCTACATGGCCGAGCGGTACGATGAAGGCATATTCGACGAGTTGATCACCGACTATGTGCCGGCATTGGCAGACCATGCTGGGTGGCAGGGCGTCACGTTTTCCCATACGCTAAACATGGCAACAGGCACGGAGGGAAGCGAGGGAGCGCACCATCTTCTTGATATTCTCATCCTGGCCAGGACCGCAGAAGAGTCCATCGGTAATATCGCCACGCTCGGTGACTATCCCGAAGCGCCAGGAGAGAAGTTCAACTATGCCTCCACGAACCTGTTTGTTCTGTCGTATGCCCTGCAAAACTATGTCGAAGGGAGAGAAGGCCCGGGAGTCTATTACTGGGATCTGGTTCACGAGAACGTCCTGATACCGATAGGCGTGGAGTACTTCACGGTACGACATACGGTAGAAACCGACGGATCAAAAGGTATTCCACTTCTGGCCTACGGCGCATGTCCGACACTCGATGAAGCAGCAAGAATCGCTCTGTTGATCTCGAACGAAGGGGACTACGAAGGACAACAACTGCTGAACCGAGAGAAGACCCGGGAAGCCCTTGGCCGCACAGATTGGGTAGGCTACGACACCGACGAGCGAGGGGTGACGTATCGGCACTCGTTCCGGTCGACGACTGTCAGAACCTCAATCAGCTGCAAGGTGGATGTAAGCTATATGTTAGGCTACGGCGCGAATTACGTGCTGTTCTTGCCGGATGACATCGTCATTATTCGATTTATGGATGAGTATGACTTGGACTTTGGCGACCTTGTCCGAAGTATGGAGAGACAGATGCCTTCCTGTCCATGAGGTAAGATTGCAGATCCTATAGGACATCAAGAGCTCTCTAGCCATAGAGGGCTCTTTGTGTTTTCAGGGCGGTTGGTCAGCCTTTTGTGCGCCGGCCCCATCGCCGTATGTGAGACCATCTATGAGAAGGTCCCGCTCAACAGCACGTGGGCGACCCAAGCGTTGCCCGGTGCGCAGTTTACGCTGGCGGGTGGAAACGTGAAGCGTGCATCGCATGCTTCGCAAGTTGACTGCCCGGCACTATAATGGCTGTCAGGAGATCAAAACGCCCTGCTCAAGTGCGAGTTGTGCACGGAACAGACCAATGGTGTCGATGCGCTGGTGATCGTCCTCAGCTGTTTGGTGGGGACAGCACGCATCCGAATCGCAGGCGACGATTCGGGCCTTCCTGGTCAGAAGAGGAGAACTCGATGATGGAAAACTCAGCACCCATGTGGACGTTGGCGCCGGATGAGGTTCTGCAGACCCTAGACACCCCACTCGAAACGGGCTTGAGTCAGACCGAGGCCGAACGCCGACTGGCCGAGCACGGTCCCAACGAGTTGACCGAACAGGGATTGCGGAGCCCCTGGCGCATTCTAGGCGCGCAGTTCACCGAAGTGATGGTCGTCGTCCTCATCGTCGCCGCGGCGATTGCCTTTGCCGTCGGCGACCTCAAGGACACCATCGCCATTCTGGTCATCGTTGTTCTCAACGCGGTTCTGGGCTTCACACAGGAGTATCGTGCAGAACGCGCGATGGCGGCCCTTAAGCAGATGGCTGTACCACGGATCAAGGTGCGCCGCGACGGTCAGGTGCGTGAGATCTCGGCGCGCGAACTTGTACCGGGTGATCTGTTCTTGCTAGAGACCGGCGGCGCCGTACCGGTCGACGGACGTTTGTTGGAGAGTGTGAATCTGCGTGTGCAAGAGGCCGCACTCACCGGCGAATCCGAGCCTGTCAACAAGTCGACTGCAGCGCTGGACGGCGAGCACTTGGCCCTGGGCGACCGGCGCAATATGGTGTTTCTCGGCACTGCCGTCACCTATGGGCGTGGGCTGGCCGTGGTCACGAGCACGGGTATGGAAACCGAACTGGGACACATCGCCACGATGATCCAGTCGGTGGAGACTGAGCGGACACCGCTACAACGTCGGATGACCCAGCTGGGCAAGGGGCTGGCCGCGACAGCCCTCGCCTTGGTGGGCTTCGTCTTCGCTCTTGGTCTGCTACAGGGCACGGACATCACCACGATGTTCATGGTGGCGATCAGTCTGGCTGTAGCCGCCGTACCGGAGGGTTTGCCGGCCGTGGTCACTATTGCCCTGGCCCTGGGAGCGCAACGGATGCTGAAGCGACGGGCGCTCATCCGTCGATTGCCGGCTGTGGAGACGCTGGGCTCGGTGACGGTTATTTGCTCGGACAAGACCGGTACGCTGACCGAGAACCGCATGACGGTGACGATCCTCGATGTGGCCGAGAATACGGTAAGCCTGGATCAGCAACTGTGCGAGTCCGGACCCTTGCTCAGGCCCGACGATGCCCCACTGGATGCGCCGTGCGAATCCCTGGCGCTGTTGCTGACGGCGTCCGCGCTGTGCAACGATGCCACACTGGAGGCAGAACCAGAGAAGGCAGACAGCTATCGCGCGGTCGGCGATCCCACCGAAGGCGCGCTGGTTGTCGCCGCCGCACGTATGGACTTGTGGAAGAGGCAACTGGAGACCGCCTTGCCGCGCGTCGCTGAGGCGCCGTTCACCTCGGAGCGCAAACGCATGACCACAGTTCACAGCGTCGATCTGGAAGCGGGGGACAAAACCGGCGAGGGAAAGCGATGGGGGACGTGGCTGCCTATCGACGGTTCTACCCACGTGGCTTTTGCCAAAGGTGCGGTCGACAGCTTGCTGGAAATAAGCACGCGTGTGTGGGTGAACGGTCAGATCGAACCCCTTAACGACGGCTGGCGGCGCCGGATCGAGGCTGCCAACGATCGCTTGGCTCAGGAAGGTATGCGCGTACTGGGGGGCGCCTTCCGCCCGCTGGATGGCTTGCCGGCCTCTGGAGATGAGAAGAGCCTGGAGCGCGATATGATCTTCGTCGGGATGACGGGCATGATCGACCCGCCCCGCCAAGAGGTACGCCAGGCCATCGCCACGTGCCGCACGGCCGGCATCCGGACGGTCATGATCACGGGTGACCACCCGCTTACGGCAGCCAGCATCGCCCGTGATCTACGCATTGCCGATCCATCGATCGGGGGCAACGGCACACGCGTCATCACCGGGACAGAACTGGCGCAAATGTCGACGGCCGATCTGGAAGCGGTGGTCCAAGATGTATCCGTCTACGCCCGCGTTTCACCCGAACACAAACTCAAGATCGTGGAAGCGCTGCAGAAGCACGGGCACATCGCGGCCATGACCGGTGATGGGGTGAACGATGCCCCTGCGCTGAAGCAGGCCGATATCGGGGTGGCCATGGGAATCACCGGTACCGACGTGAGCAAAGAGGCAGCCGATATGGTGCTGACCGACGACAATTTCGCCACCATCGTTGCCTCGGTCGAAGAGGGGCGGACCATCTATGATAACATCCGCAAGTTCATCAAGTACACGCTCTCCAGCAATGTGGGGGAGATCGCCGGGTTGTTGGTCGCGATCGGCTTAGGCTTGCCCATTCCCCGTCTCCTGCCACTGCAGATTCTGTGGATGAACTTGGTGACCGACGGGCTGCCCGGGCTGGCCCTGGGTGTGGACCCACCGGATCCCGACGTGATGAACCGGCCTCCGCACCCCCCTCAGGAGAGCATCTTTGCGCGGGGCATGTGGCAGTATATTCTTTGGGTGGGCGTCTTGATGGGCCTCATCACCGCGGCCATGCAGTACTTTGTCTACCAGTCCGGCAATCCCGCCTGGCGGACGATGGTCTTCACCACCCTCTGTCTGGCCCAGATGGGCAACGCCCTGGCCATCCGCTCGGACAAGTACTCGCTCTTCTCCATCGGCGTTTTCACGAACCCGGCGTTGGTCGGTGCGGTGGTGTTCACCTTTGCCCTCCAACTGGCGGTGGTCTACGTGCCGTTCTTGCAGACTATTTTCCAGACGGTGGCCCTAAGCCTGCCGGAGCTGGTGATATGCCTGGTAACCAGCACGCTGGTCTTTTGGGCTGTCGAGGCGGTCAAGTGGATCGCACGGCGGCGTTGAGGATCTACCTTCACAACGGCTGCCGCCGGCAGTCGTGATAGGGGACGCCTTGACATATGGATATGCCGCTGCTCAAAACCAAACTCTATACGCCGCCGTCGCGTCCGGGTCTGGTGCCGCGCCCGCATCTGCTTGCCCGGCTGGCTGAGGGCGTATGTCCTGCGTGCAAACTCACGCTTGTCTCAGCCCCTGCCGGTTTCGGAAAAACCACGTTGGTTAGCGAGTGGGTTCACCAGGTCAACGTTCCCGTGGCCTGGGTGTCGTTGGATCGAGAAGACAACGATCTCGCCCGGATCCTCAATTACCTGGTGGCAGCGCTCCAGACCATCGATCCCGCATTGGGCAAAGAGACCTTGGCTATGCTTCAGTTACCTCAGCCCAGGCCTACTGAAGCGCTGCTGGGCCCCTTGGTCAACGATTTGGCAGAACAAACCGAGCCCGTTGTGTTGGTCTTGGACGATTACCACGAGATCATAGCGGAGCCTGTTCACGACGCTCTACTCTTCCTGCTCCATACGCTGCCCCCAAACGGACATCTGGTGATCGCCACCCGTACCGACCCACCATGGCCATTGGCCCGGATGCGAACGCGCCGCGAGATGATCGAGCTCCGTGCTCAGGATCTGCGCTTCACCTTGGACGAAGCCGCAGTGTTTCTGCGCAACGCGACCGGGCTTGCATTGCCGGCAAAGAGCATCAGCGAGCTCGATGCGCGTACGGAAGGTTGGATCGCCGGGCTACAGATGGCGGCACTTGCGATGCAATTGCCTGTTGCGATGCAAGTGCCTGTTGCGATGCAGAGAAGCGACACCGCGCGTGCTGAGGCCTTGATCGAGGCCTTCAGCGGTAGCCACCGCTTTGTCCTGGACTACCTACTGGAAGAAGTCCTTGATCGCCAAGATGACGAGATCGAGACGTTTCTGCTCCACACCTCGATCCTCGATCGCTTGACGGCGCCGCTGTGCGATGCTGTGTTGGCCGGGGTAAGGGATGACACCCCTCCTGCTCCGCCAGATAGCCAATCGATCCTGGCCCATCTAGAACGCGCTAACCTGTTTCTCGTTCCCCTGGATGACGAGCGTTGTTGGTATCGCTACCACCATCTCTTTGCCGACTTGCTGCGCAAGCGGTTGCATGACACATATCCCGATCACGTCTCCAGAGATCATATGCGGGCCAGTGCGTGGTATGAGAGCCAGGGTGCAATCCACGAAGCGGTCATGCACGCCCAAGCGGCAGGCGACGAGGATCGGCTGGTCTATCTCCTAGAACGCTATGCCGGACAGGCACTTATGCAGGGCGAA
>JAFGNI010000267.1 GCA_016927095.1 Anaerolineae bacterium
AAGCTTCCCGGAAGGTGCTTCTACAGCCCGAGCATTTGGCTATAATACGGGATGCGGCGGCGGGGTGAGAAGTTCGACATCGCCGCCACCGCAAGCGCACACAACCAGCAACTTACAATTCAGGAGCAGGAGATGACGCCAAACCCCACCCTCGCGGCCCTCGGTCTGTCCCAGAACGATCGCGTAGTGCTGATCCACACCGATCGGCCTGATCCCCGGACTGGCAATGGTCGTTGGAGCGGGCATTCTGCGCTGGTATCCCCTGCACGCCGACAAGCACGCCAAGCTCACCGGCCCAGCTGGCGCCGAGTGAACGTCGAGACCTGGTGCACGTGGCGCCCGCCTTTGGTAGGGAGAGGTAACCAGTGCGGGCCTCGCGATCGCCAACAGTGAGAGATAGGGGATAGACGAGGAAAGCTATGGTTGCCGAGAGATCCTCACCACGTCGCCAGACCGCCGGCAGGGCCGTGTTGGCGTTTTTCCTGCTCTGCTTGCTGTTCGGACTCACCATTTTCTGCGGCTGGGTCTTCATCCAAAGGATGAACCGCCTCTATGCCGATCACATATACCCCAATGTGTACGCCCTGGGCGTCGACCTTGGCGGCATGAGCCCCGATGCGGCTACTGCTGCCCTGGAAGGGGTAAGCCCCTACGTCGACACCGGCGTGCTCGTCCTGACCGATGGCGAGCAGCGCTGGTCCTACCCGTGGTCGATGGCAGGACTGCAGGTCGACGCCTGGGGCACCGCACAGGCCGCCTATGCCGTCGGGCGCGGTGGGACCCTAGAGGACCAGATCAACGTATGGCTTAGCTACCACGACGTGCCGCCTCGCTTTCTCTTCGATACAGCCCAGGCCCGAGCCCTGCTGGCGGAGCTAGACGCGGAGGTCTCGCAGCCACCGCTGGAGCCAGAGATCCAGCTGGCGCAGGGCGAGGTCATCTTGGTCCCAGGCGAGGCAGGACGCATACTGGACATCCCCAACACGCTCGCAAAGCTGCGCGAAGCCGGCGAGTCGCCCAATCATCCCGAGGTGGCGCTGATCTTCGAGACTGTGCCGCCCGTGGAGCTGGATACCAGCGCACTCACCGAGCAAGCGGAGGGGCTGTTGGCACGCCAGGTCACCATCTTCACTTACGATGTGCTGACGGAGGAGACCTTCAGCTGGACCTTGGGACGCGAGCAGATCGGCGACTGGCTCTACCTCGTGCCCGGTGAGAACGGCGTGCCCTCGGTAGACATCAACCAGTACAGCATTCGGGACACCCTGGTGCAGCTGGCCAACCAGCTGGGCGATGGGCGCGGATTCCGCTACGAGGAGGCCGCCGAGAAGATACTCAGGGCCCTCGATGTGGGTGAGACCCAGCTCTGGCTCTATCTGACGCACCCGGAGCGCACCTACATCGTGCAGGCTGGGGACACCCTAACCAGCCTAAGTGCGAAGCTCGGGATGCCCGCGGGGCTCGTCGCGCAGGCCAACCCAGACATCGACATCGACCGGCTCTTCGTCGGTCAGGAGATCAGGATCCCGTCACAGGATGTCCTCACGCCCAACATGCCCATACCCAATAAGAAGATCGTCGTGAGCATCGCCGATCAGCGGACCTATGTCTACGAGAACGGTCAGCTGATCTACGATTGGGTCGTCTCCACCGGCATCGAATCGTCGCCAACGCACCGGGGCACATTCCAAGTACTGGGGAAGGATGAGAAGGCGTATGCCTCCCAGTGGGATCTGTGGATGCCCTACTTCGTCTCGGTCTATCCTGCCGGCGGGGGTGTGGTCAACGGCTTCCACGAGCTGCCCATCCTGGCCAGCGGGCAGCGGCTCTGGGAGGGAAATCTGGGGAGCCCGGCCTCGTTCGGATGCATCATCCTCGGCATCCCCGCAGCGCAGACACTCTATGACTGGGCCGAGATAGGGGTCACTGTCGTAATTCAGTGAACTCAGGTGACCGGCAACACGAAGTAGAAGGTGCTGCCCTTCCCCTTCTTGCTCTCGACGCCGACGCTGCCTCCCAGCTTCTCAAGGATGCGACGAACGATGGAGAGCCCCAGGCCGTGCCCCTCAGCGCGGACGTTGTGGAGCCGCTCAAAAGGCGTGAAGAGCTGGCTCTGCTGCTCGGCAGTCAGGCCGGCGCCGTTGTCACGGACCCAGAATCGCACCGCGGGCACGGCGCCGTCTTCCCCATCGGTGTCAACACCCTCAAGCGCTATTTCCACGAGATCGTAGCCCAACTCGATACGAGGGGGGACATTCCTGTCAGGCTTGCCGCCGTATTTGACCGCGTTGCTGAGGTAGTTGACCCAGACTTCCTCAATCCACGGCGCATATCCGGGGACCGGTGGCCACGTTTCGGGCGCCGTGACGACAGCATGATACTCATCAATCAGGTAGTCCAGGCGCGCTCGTGCTTCATGCACGATCCTGCCCATATCCACCAGTTCGATATCCACATCATCGACCTCGCGAACGCTGGCCAGAAGCAGGAGCTCGTCGATGATGTTGTTCATTTTGATGCTGTTGCGGTTGAGGTAGTGAGCATACTCGACGAATTCCGGTATCTCATGCTCACGCGCGGCCATCTCCAGAAGGTCAATGAAGCCAATCAGGCCGGTAAGGGGGCTGCGGAGGTCGTGCGCCACCGTGTGGGCGAAGGCATCAAGCTCCGAATTGCGCGCCTTGAGGTCAGCAGCATACTGCCGCAGTTGCTCCTCCGCCTGCTTGATCTCTGTAATATCGGTCAACGCAGCCAAACTACCCGTGGGTTTGCCCTCCTGGTAGAGGGGCCGGATACTGGCAAGCACGGGAACGCGGGTACCATCGCGGCGCTCCAGCACAGTCTCGAAACGACTAGCGGTACCGGATTGGCAGGCCCGCAGCCGGTCCGCCGCCATGTCACCTTGGTCCGCGGCAAAGAGCACCGCGCAGGGCTTGCCGACAAGCTCCTGGGCGCTATAGCCCAGCATTGTCACCGCAGCCCGATTCGCAAAGGTCACGCGCTGCGCATCGTCGGTAAGCAGGATAGCCTCTGCCACGCCCTGGACAATGCCCTCATTGAACTCCTTGAGGTAGGCCGTCTCAGCCGAAAGCCTGGCGTTGGCCAACGCCACCGAGACCTGTCCCGCGATCGCACTGAGCTGCGCGAGGTGCTGGCCGTTAAAGTCGGGCTGCCCCTCCCGGTTCATCGCGGCGATGGTCCCCAGGATCACGCCCTGGTAGTAGAACGGGACCACGATCATCGCGCCAATGCCGGACTCCTTGCGACGCTGGCGTGCAGCGACACTCTCGCGGGGATCCGGCTGGCCCGAAGGTGAGATCACCGGCTGGACGCGCTTGACCACCCAGCCGGTAAGCCCATCCATCAACTCATCGTAATCGGGCGGCGCCAGCATCTCGGACGCCGAGCCGGCTTCCGCGTAGAAGGTAACCTTCCTGGCCTCAGTATCCAACGTCACCGTGAGGACGCGGTCAGCGGGCAGCGCCTGGGCGACGCTGTCCGTCGCCGTCTGGAGCATATCGAGGATGTCGCTGCTGGTGATCAGGGTGCGAGAGATGCGATAGAGCGCCTCCGTCTTCGCCAGAACCTGCTGGAGCTGGGCCTGCGCCGCCTCACGTTCGACAATCTCCTCTGTGAGCTGTTCATTGACCGCATCCAGCTCAGTGATCAGCTCCTCACGTTCATCAAGCTGGACCTGAAGCCGGTGTGTCGCATCACGAAGTCGAAGGTGGGTGCCGACCCGGGCGATGACCTCATTGACGTGCAGAGGCTTGGAAACGTAGTCAACGCCGCCCGCGGTGAAGGCCTTGACCTTGCTTTTCTCGTCGCTGAGCGCGCTGATAAAGATGATGGGGACGTCCTGCGTCCTCGGATCAGCTTGGAGTTCTCGAGCAACCTCGAAGCCATCCATCTCCGGCATCATAATGTCCAGGAGAATCAAGTCCGGCGGCGACGTCTGTGCCGAGGCAATCGCTTCACGCCCAGTGGTCACAGACTCAGCACCGTAGCCCTGGAGGGTGATCATATGCGTCAGCAGCTTGAGACTCATAAGCGAGTCGTCAACAATCAGGATTCGCCGTTCGTCCTTGCCGGTGCTGGTATCCACCATCTCGACGCTCTAGCTTTCTCGCTGGAACCTGCTGACCTATCGAACTGAGACTCAGGTAGCCCAATACCTTGACGGAGCAGTTCAGTTTAACCTGTGACGAAAACCCGTCAAGTCAACAACTTCAGCCCAAACAGAACAACGCCCCGCCGGCTGAGGTCAGCCGGCCAGGATGTTGGCGTCTGCCGCCAACTGGCGACGTTGTCGCGCCATGAGCGCGGCCTCCACGATCGCCGCGACTATGCTGTCCTCTGCGGCGATGCCTTTCCCCGCAATGTCGAAAGCCGTCCCGTGGTCCGCTGATGTGCGGATGATCGGCAGTCCAAGGGTGATGGTGATCGACTTCTCAAATCCGTGCGTCTTGACGGCAATGTGGCCCTGGTCGTGATACATCGTGACCACGGCATCGTAGTCCCCGCGAATCGCCTGGAAGAAGACCGAATCCGCCGGAATGGGTCCCTGCGCGTCGATACCGCGTGCCTGCGCAAGCGCCACAGCCGGCGCGATCTCATCGAGCTCCTCACGTCCCAGCAGCCCACCCTCACCGTTGTGAGGATTGAGCCCCGCGACAGCCAGCCGAGGATGGGCGTATCCGAGGTTGCGCATGCCGTCGTAGGTGATCACGATCGTCTCCAAAACCCGGGCTGTGGTGATCTGTGGCGCAATCTTGTGGAAGGGAATATGGCGGGTCACGTGTGTCACACGCAGCCCAGGCGTAGCCAACATCGTTGTCACATGCGCCGCTTCCGTCAACTCTGTGAGGATCTCCGTGTGCCCGATATAATGATAACCGGCGAGCCGCATCGCTTCTTTGTTCAGCGGCGCCGTGGCCACGGCGTCCACACGCCCAGCCATCGCCAGCTCCGCCGCCTTCAGCACGTAGGCGACCGCCGCACCGCCAGCTACCGCGGAGATCTCGCCTATCGGAATCTCCCCGGGGCGAACGTTGTGAAGATCCAGCAGCGGCACACCCCCTGACGCACAGACGTCTTGGACGCCGCCGTCCGGGTGATCAACGCTCTCGACGGGCACGAGGTCGTCAAAGGGGGCGGCAAACTTTGGGTCGATGAAGACCCGGAGGTCCCCGATGACCAGCGGACAACAGCTCTCACGGACCTCGGCGTGGGCAAGCGCCTTGGCAACGACCTCAGGCCCGATGCCCGCGACATCACCGATCGTCACTGCCACCACAGGTTGTCTGTCCATAGGATCACAGCACCATAGCTTCCATGTAGATGTCCGTGAAGGCCGGGTGAGCCGTAAGCTCGATGTAATGAACCCGGTCAATCAGCGACTCGGCCAACCGGCGCCGCGATTGAGAGATCAGCATCTGACGGGCGCCCGCGCCCGCCGCGTTGCCCACCTGTCTGAAGCGATTGAGCGGCAGTGGCGGGAACATGCCGATGCGCATAGCGCTGTTCAGGTCCAAATAGGTCCCGAAGGCACCTGCAACGACAAACTCGCCCAAATCCTCGTAGGTGATCCCGGCCTCCTTGATGAGCAAGTCAACGCCCGCCCTGATCGCACCCTTGGCCAACTGAATCTCGTTCACGTCACCACGGGTGACGAGAAGGTTATGGCCATTGCGCGTGCCGTTCCCTTCCACCAGGAGGAAAGCACCCCCACCCTGCCAAGGCACCACGCGTGGGTGGTCCTGTTTGAGCCGGCCCGTCCGACCCACAATGCCAGCGGCCCGCAACTCAGCGACCACATCCAGGATGCCCGATCCGCAGATGCCGACGGCGGGCCGGTTACCGATGGTCTGCACCATAACCGTGTCGTCGGAGATCTGAACGTATTCCACAGCGCCGGGCGCTGCGCGCATGCCGGCGTGGATATGCGCGCCCTCGAAGGCCGGCCCCGAAGCACAGGAGCAGCTTAAGAGCTTGCCATCCACCGCCAGGCTGATCTCGGTGTTCGTCCCGATGTCCAGCGCAATCGCCGGTCTGTCCGCCTGCCAGACTTCGGTTGCCAATAGCATCGAGACATGGTCGGCACCCACATAGCCGGCGATATTGGGAGGTAGGTAGACCTTTGCCCCGGGCGCCAGCTTGAGGCCGAGGTGCTCGGCCTCGATATCCAGGGGCTCGCTCACGGCGGCGATATAGGGTGCCGCACCCAGCTGCGTCACCGGCAGTCCCACAAAGAGATGGTGGATCGCGGTGTTGCCGACAACGACGGCGTCGGCGATCTGCCCGCGGTCAATGCCCGTCTCCACGCAAAGCGAGCCTACGAGGTCATTCAGCCCCGCGATGAGGCGCTCCTGCAACACCCAACGGCCCTCTTGGTGCTCATTGGCATAGGCAATACGGCTGACGACGTCCTCGCCGTAGGCAATCTGGGGATTCATCAGCCCAGCCTTAGCCAGTGTGTGGCCACTCTCAAGGGAGACCAGGTAGGCTGCCATCTTCGTGGTACCGATGTCCACCGCCAGACCAACCACGGGCTGGTCCGAACGCATTACGCCCACCACCTCACGCCAGGGCTGCGTGCTAGGAGAGCCGTAAACCGGTTCCTGGCGGCGCAGGGCTAAGCGCACACGCCAATCCTGGTCTCGCAGCGTCGCAGACAGCGAGCGGAGAACGGGCTGCCCGTAGAAGGGACGCGACACGCCTTGTTCCGCCAGCGCATCCGTGAGGCGCACAGTGTCAGAGCGGAGGTCGTGCAACGTCGGCGACGCCATCTCGACGTCAACGATCTCGATCACGGGCTCAGCGAGAACCGCCGTCTCCTGGCCCTCGACTTGTAGCCGCTGCGGCGTGCTCAACGACTCAGGGGGTATATCGATCTTTACATCCCCCAACGGCACAGCCTGACAGGCTAGCCGGTAGCCGGCCCCCAGCTCAACTTCGCTGAAGAACCGCTGCTCATCGGCAGTGGGCGGGCTCAGTTCCCCGGCGATGCACTGCACGCGGCACTTGCCGCAGGACCCGACACCACCACAGACCGCCGCAATCTCAACACCGGCTTCCTGTGCTGCCTGCAGCAGCGTCATGCCAGGGCGCACCAGCGCGCGCCTCCCGACAGGCTGCAGATCTACTGAGAAAAACCCTTCGTCACCTTCTGATATGTGCACGCTTCGCCCCTGATCAACTCACGACACGCTATAGTCCGACACCGGTGCCAAGGCCCTATGTGCCCTGTGGCGTTCGACGTCTCCACGCAGAGGACCGGTTGCCGCCCATGGAAAGGAATCGTTCCCCCAAAGATTGTAGCACTGAGGGCGGCACGCTCAAGTGGCCGGCCCTAGAGTCTGCGCACGTTGTCATCAGTTGCCACACCTTCCGCTCAGGCTATCATGATTGTACTTGAAACCACAGCACCCACACAAGATCGGATCCGCCCGCCGATGCATCTTTCTCACATCTGTAACGGGATAGCAACCCATACCCGCGATCGTTAGGGCGGACTTGGGACGATAGACCCGGCAGGAAACATGACCGGACGTACACATAACCGGAGGTAGACATGATCAGAACGCGCAAGATGGCCAAACGTCGTTGGATACATCTGGCTCTGCTGGCTGGTGCCCTTGTGATTGCAGGATGCACGCGGGCACGACCGGAAGCCAGTCCCCTGCTGTCGGATGTGGACGTACCGGTGGGGGGCGTCTGCGTGGATGATGAGACCGGCACGCAGATGACGCTTGAAGAAGCCATCAGCATCGCTCAAGCCAGCGCGTGCACGGAGGAGGGCGCGCTGCTGCCCGAGGAGGCCCAGTGCAACAGCCTGACCGGTACGTGGTGGATTGACCTCGATATCGACCAACCCGGCTGTGCGCCCGCCTGCGTCGTCAGCTTGAATGACCGGACGGCGGAGATCAACTGGCGGTGCACCGGCGTTGTCGTGCCGGAGGACGAAACCGCGACGGTGGAGGCCACAACGGCGGCGACGGCGACGACTGAGCCCGCTACCGAGGGTGCTCCCACGGCGACGCCGGAAACAGCGGCGGAGCCGACGGCGGAACCGGATGCCCCCATGGCGCCCGCAGATCTGACGACGTGGGCAAAGTTCGCGGATGCCGACTACGGCTTTTCATTCCGCTATCCTCCGGAATGGTCGATTGAGCTCTTAGGCGATCGACCGGCAGGCCCGGAGGGGGAGCCCGCAGCCCCGGCGATCCGGCTGACCCAGGACACGCTTGAGATCTTGATCGAGTACAAGCATCCCGACGAGGACGGCATCATCGGCCCAGGGAGCCTACCCGAAGGCATCGTCGAGGACCGGGGCAATGTTACCCTCTTTGACCGGGAGGTCCCCCGCCACGTACTGGTCTATGAAGGCAAGGACAAGTCGGTGTTCGTCGGGGACCGTTTCCCCGATATCGAGCTCTACATCCAGATGAACGACAACCGCGGCGATGACTACGCCGCCGCCGCAATCCCCCAGGAGGCCCACGAGGTATTCGAGGCGATCCTTGCCACGTTCACCCGCACAACGTCCCCTACCAGTGGCGACCCCTACCAGGATTGGGGCAGCTTCACAAGTGAGGAGATCGCGCCGGGATACAGCTTCAGCTTCCGCTACCCACCGGATTGGTCGCTGACCGAGCGGCCTGCCGGCACCGAGACCGGCACCGGCCCAGCCGCTGCCATGGCTGAGCTGGCGAAGGAGGCCTACGTGCTGCAGATTCAGTACAAGCCGGTGGACGATGAGTCCGTGATGATCACCGGAGATACACCGGAGAGCCTGGTGATGGAAGCGGGAACCGCATGGTTTATGAGCCAGCCGGTCTCGCGCTTCGTCGTGGTCAGCGATGACACGCTGCAGCGCGTGCTGCTGACCTACAGCGACGATGTCATGCTGGTCAGCGTCGAGCTGAGCAAGGATCCCACGGCGGCGGAAAGCGTCGAGGGTGACATCCCGCCCGAGATCCGCGATGAGGTGGACCAGATCCTAGCGTCGTTCGAGACGACCACACCGTGAGGGCCAGACCGTGACCGACCTTGTCAGAGACGTGGTCGACGAAGCTGCTGCGCACTTCGGGACCACGCTGGCGGCGCTCACGCCCATGGCGGGTGGCCACTCAACAACCGTCTATGAGTTCGCACGTGACGGCACAGCCCACGTGCTCAGAATCGTGGCACCCAACGACGAAATCCGCCCCGCCGATATGGAGGCAATCCAAGCGTGGCTAAGCTATCTAGCGCTTCAGGGCGCCCCGGTGCCCGAACCGCTGCAAACCACGAATGGTAAACAGGTCGCTCTAGTCACGCGTCCAGAGGGTGCCTACATAGCCGTTGCCTCAAAGAAGGCGCGCGGGATACGGGCCGAGACGCTGTCCCAGGCGGCCTGGACCGCCGGCTACTTCCGCCAACTCGGCCGGACCGCCGCCCTGCTGCATCGCGCAGCCGCGGGCTACCGCCCTCCGGCGGACTTGCGCCGGCCCGACTTCCTCGCGATCGGCACGCTGTTCAGCGCCCACCAACCTGCAACCCCCATCGTCATGGAGCAGAAACACCGGGTCCTGACCCAGCTGGGAGCACTGCCCAAGCCGCCGGCACACTACGGCATGATCCATGGCGACTTCCACTTCGGCAACTTCTTCGTCGATCCAGCGGCCAGCTACGCCGTCACGGTCTTCGACTTCGATGACTGCGGCTATGGCTGGTATATGATGGACACCGCGACGCTGCTCTTCGACGTTGCCGTGCTCTACGACGGCGAGGACCGCATGGCCTTCACCCAACACTTTCTCCATCACTATCTCAGCGGCTACCGGCAGGTATTGGCGATCGAGCCATTCTGGGTGGCCCAACTGCCACATTTCCTAAAACTTCTCGAGATCAGCTACTATGCTATGCTGGCACCGGGCTATGAAGCAGGCGACGACGGGGATTGGTGGGTTGCCCGCTTTATGCCCGGGCGACGGGAGCGTGTTGAAGGAAATATCCCCTACCTCGACCTCGATCCCGTCGCGATCCTGGAAACCATCGACTAACCTCTTGTAGCCAAAAGCGAGCGGGACCTCCGCACGACGCATGGCCAAGAGATGATACGCAAGCGTTACCCGATCTTAACCCACAAGCAACGCGTTTTTTATGATCATGATAGGTAGAGAGGGAACTTCAAACGCGCAGGGTACGTCTTGGTATTGCAGCGGTCGTGAAGACCGAGAACGATGATCTCCGACGCTGTCGTCGGACCAACTATGAGGAGGCTACCCGAATGTATCGAAGAATAGGGCTATTGAGCCTAGCGCTGGTGGCTGTGTTGGTTCTTGCCGTGCCTGTGGGCGCGCAGGGTCCGATCACACCGCAGCACACCGACCCAACGTGGCAGGCCAGCTACTGGAACAACACCAGCCTCTCCGGAGACCCGGTGTTGATCCGCGCTGAGGCCAACATTGACAACGACTGGGGGTGGAACTCGCCCGGCACGCCGGTCTCGGCCGACGACTTCTCCGCCCGGTGGACCAAGTACATCGACACGGTGGCCGGCACCTACCGATTCACTGTGACGAGCGACGATGGCATTCGCGTGTGGGTCGACAACCAACTACTGATCGACAAATGGTACATCCACGCAACCGAGACCTACACTGCCGACAAATACCTGAGCGCAGGTCATCACCTGATCAAGGTCGAGTACTTCGAGCAGGGCGGGGTCGCCGTGGCTAAGGTCCAGTGGTATGAGCAGGGGACGCAACAGCCACCCGCCACCGGCAACTGGAAAGCGGAGTACTACAACAACCTGACCCTGAGCGGCACGCCGGCGCTGAGCCGTAACGAGGCCGCAATCAACTACAGTTGGGGAACAGGGTCCCCGCAATCCGGCACCGTCAATGCCGACAACTTCTCGGCGCGCTGGACGCAGAATGCCAACCTGGCCGCGGGCAACTACACCTTCTGGCTATCCGTCGACGACGGAGCACGCCTCTGGGTCAATGGACACTTGCTCGTCGACGCCTGGTACGAGCAGGCTACGACGACCTACTATGATGACATCTTCCTCCCCGGTGGCCCGGTGACGATCGAGCTCCAGTACTTCGAAAAGGGCGGGGCAGCCGTCGCCAAGTTGACCTGGGACAACGGCACCTCACCAACGCCCCCACCGCCCACCGGTGCCGTCGTCGTGGATGACACGGACTCAGGCTTTGTGAAGGGCGGCGTCGCGGGCGGATGGCGGACGGTTCCCGGCGGCTACAACGGCACGATGACGTGGACGTACAACAACTACTCGATTCAGTACAACTACAACTGGGCACGGTGGTATCCGAACCTGAATGCGGGGTTGTACGAGGTCTACGTCTACATCCCGTACAGCTACACAACGACGGGCCAGGCCCGGTACTGGATCAGCCACGCCGGTGGCTACACGCTCCGGATCGTGAACCAATCGGCCTACGGCGACCAATGGGTCTCCTTGGGCACCTTCAACTTCCGCGGCAATAGCAGCGACTACGTCTCGCTCTCTGATGTGACGTACGAGGCCTACCGCACACGCCTGATCGGGTTTGATGCGGTGAAGTGGGAACCTCGATAGCGGCAACCTGAGCCAGGCATGCTCGCTTACCTAGCCAAGCGAGCAGCCCACGAGGGGAGCCACCAGCCGACCCGGCCTGGCTCCCAGCCGGCCCCATGCGTCTCACCCCACGCATGGGGCCGTTCTGTTCTGCAGGGATGATGTGAACGCCAGGCCGACGCCTGCCGGTTCCAGCCAATGGTGAATGATACACGGAGGCCTTCTGCCGTCCCAAGCGCAAGCAGGGAACGAGCAAAGCAGCCCGCCGGGTTTAGGGCGCCGTGGTCGGCGTAGGCACTACCGGTGGCGCCTCTGGGGGCTCAGTCGCCGGAGGATCCGTAGGCAGCGGCTCAGGCACCGGCGTCTCCGTGGCTGTGGGAAGCGGTGCAGGAATCAGCGGCGCTTCCGTCGTGGGCTCTGGTGTGGGCGACGGCGGATCCTCGGGGGTGGGCTCAACCGAAGGCGTGACCGTGGGCGCCGGCTCGCCAGTCGCCGTAGCTTCCGGTGTCGGCGTCAGGGCCGGATCGGGTGTCGGTGTCGGAGATGGCCCGGACGTGGGAGGCGGTCCCGCGGTCGGCAACTCCCAATCGGGCGGCGTCGGCGTCCAGGTCGGGACCAGGACCGGCGTCTCCGTCGGTGTCGGCGTGGGCGACGGAATGGGTGTATTCGTCGGTACGGGTGTCGGCGTCGCCGTGGGGGGCGGCGGCAAGGTTTCCGTCGGTGGCAGCCATGTTGGCAGCGCTGTGGGAAGCGGCGTCGGCCACACGGGCCACACCGGCGGAACAGCCCGTGGCGGGACGTAGATCGTCTGCCCGGCGTAGAGTGCCGTGTTGGAGCTGTCGCGGCAGTTCATGCTGAGCAGCACCGAGAGCGCAATGCCATAGCGCCGCGCCAATGAGGAGAAGGTGTCACCACGGCGAACGATAGCCACCTGCCAACCAGGCGGCCTGGTGCACACGAAGGGGATCGAGGTCGGCACGGTCAGGGCCATGGCGGGCACGTAGAGCGCCTCGCCCACCTGCAGCTCGTAAGCAGCGGGCTTGCAGTTACCGTCGAGCAGCGCCGGGAGGGTGGTCCCCGCCCGCTCTGCCAAGCTGTAGAAGGTATCACCAGGTTGGACGGTGTAGTAGACCCACCCCTCAGGAATCTCACAGATCCTTTCGGGTTCACCCGTCGCCGTAGCTTCGACCTGAACAGATTCGGGCGTGGCTGCAGTTTCGGTGGGCGTGGGGCGCGACAGGACCGGTTCCCGCGGCGGCGCCGTAGGGAATAGCGTAGGTGTCGGCAGGGTCCAGCCGCCCACGGACGGCGGGATCGTCATCAGCGAATCGGCCTGTGCCAGGAAGATGCTACCGATCACCGCGCCGAGGAAGAGGAAGCCTATCGCAAGGATGCCGGCTAATCGCGCCGCGCTAGTCACAAGACAGCTCCATTAGGCTTGGCTCTCAGCTTCGCAGGGCAGAACGAAGCTCAGCGTGCTGCCGACCCCCTCCTCGCTTTCCACCCAGATCCGCCCACCATTGGCCTCAACCAGCGTCTTGGCCATGGCCATACCGACGCTCGTTTCGCCCATTCCTTGGACCAGCGGTTGGTTCGCCCGGTAGAAGTGACGGAAGACACGTGGATAGTCGTCGGGGGCAATCCCGCCGCCCGTATCGGTCACGGAAATCTGAAGATGCTTACCATTGCCATCGAAGGTCTCCTCTTGAGCGCTGACCACGATCTGGCTGCCCTCCTTGGAGCAGACCGCGGCATTGGAGAGCAGCCTGAGCATGATCTGGTAGAGGCTATCGCGATCGGCCTCAACCAAGGCCAGCTCCGGCGGGAGATCTAGCTGCACGGTCAGACGCCGCTCCCGGAACCGGGCCGAGAGGCCCATAATGGCCTCTTCGATGATCTCAATCAAACTCACCGGCTGCGGCACCAGCTCGATCGGCCGGGTGTCCGGTGAGGTCACGTGAATCAAATCATTGAGCAGCACACTCAGCTGCTCGATGTTGGCCTTGACCCGCTCCAAGAACTGCTGTTGCATCTCGGTGAGGATGCCGGCCTGCTCGCCCAATAAGAGATCCGCATAACCGGTGATCGCCGTCATCGGCGTGCGGAAATCGCTGGCCAGGCTGACGAGCGCTTCATAGCGCTCGGCCTCACTCTCCGAGGAGCGCAGGGTGATCACCAGCCCGTCGGCCTCGCCATCGCGCCCACGCAAGGAGGCAAAGTCGGCCTCGACCGTGCCTTCGGCCAACGTCAGATGGTAACGGTTCAGACCACCCTCATCGAGGGGCGTAAGCAGGTCGTCGATCGCGCGTGACCATCGTGGGTCGGCGAAGGCGCCGTCGACGGGCAGCCCCAGGACATCGCCCTCCGGCAAGCGCAGCATCTGTCGCGCTATAGAGTCAGCCGTCGTGATCCGCCCATCCTCGTCCGCAACAAGGATACCGGCAGCGCCAGTGTGGATCCCGGCGGATGATTCCGGTTCAGCGATCGGTGTCGCCACGTCCGGCTCAGCCACGACCTGCGACCGTGCCCCTTCGGCCTGGGCCTGGCGCGCCATCAACGCAGCATCCCGTTCTTCGACTTGGGCTCTGAGGCTGAGCACTTCCTCCTCCAGGCGCTCGCGATGCCCCTCGACCTGCTCCAATTGCTCCTTGATCTCGTCCAGCGCGCCGCTGAGCCGTGACCGCTCGTTGAGCAGCAGGTCACGGTCCTCCGTCAGCTCCCGGATCTGGCGCTCGTGCTCATCCCGCTCCTCAGCGAGTTGGCGCACCTCGTTCTGCCAGACTGAGAGCTCCGTCTCCGAAGCCCCGCGGCGGCGTGACTCCAACTCGTGGTTGAGCGCCAGGATCTCCTCGTCGCGGGCCTTGATCTCCTGGAGCAGCGTCCGGACGCGGCTATTCAGCGCCTGGAACTGGTCCTTGGTCTTCTCGAGGGCCTCTGCCATGGCCGCACGCTCACCATCGCGTGCGCCCTCAGCTCCCTCATCCCACACCACCGCCGTATCCGCGACGGTGGCGGTCCGCGACGGCGTGGCGAGCATCCCATGTTGTGCAGCTGCGATCGCGATGGATAGCTGTTCGGCGACGAAGACGGGGGTCTCCATCTCCGCAGCCTGCCAATGCACGCCCTCAGCGGGGCCACCAAGCAGGAGCAAGCCCAAGAAACGCCCAGCGTGATGCAGGGGCAACGTGGCGAGGGGCAGGGGCGCCTCGAACCCAAGTGTCGCGTAAAGAGGGACGAGCCAGGCATCGTCTGCTGGTGATATCGCGACGACCGCCTGTCGGCGCTCCTTCGCTGCTCTTAGCCCCTCGTAGTCGGCCAGGAGCAGCGCCGGCGGATGTACCTGGGCAGAGGTCGGCGGATGAATGGCAACTACGCGCACCGCAGTGAGGTCTTGTCCAGCCACTGCGGCTTGGCTCTGCGTGAGAAGCGCTGCCAGGTTGTCGGGCGTGCCTTCCTCACTTCCACGCTGCTCGCCGCCCGCATCTGTGCTTAGCGCGACCGTACACATCTCCACATTGAGCAGCCTCGCAAGCTTAGACGAGGCCAAGATCAGGGAGGAATCAAGGTCGCGAGCCGCGCGGACAAGCTGTAGCACTTCCAGGAGTGGGCGCGCACCCAGAAGCGTCCCCTTGGTCTCCACCGGGCCAGCGACGACCGGAGCTCCCTCAAGGAGCTGCCGATGGACCCAAATCGACAACAGCGGCAAGGCAACCAGGGACGAAAGGCGTAGCCAACCATCGATTGGGTTCGCTAGGTCATCCCACAGGAGCTGAGCACCACAGCCCAGAATCCAGAAGATGACCACGCCCACGCCCCACTCCCACTCACGGGGCCGCACAAGGATGCCGGCAACGAGCGCCAAGGCCAAGACGATCAGGATACCAGCAAGCTCGTGGACGCTAGGATCCAAGGGCAGTTGAGGAAGTGCCGGGATTGATTGGGCGGCGGGGCCGTAGCCGTAAACAAGCAACGAAAGCGCCAGGCCGACCAGAAGCGCGGGCAGACGCCAACGCTCGAAACGATCGTCCGTGAAGCCGGCCCACGTGAGGCCGAGGACGGTGACAAAGAGCACCCAACGCTCTAGAGAAGGGACGAGCGGTGCCGGCGAGACCACACCGGCAACACTGACGAGGCCCAGGACCACCAGCGCCAATCGTGCCAACAACATGCCGCCGGTCGCCCAGAGCCAACGGCGTGCCAGCGAACCATCCCGCCCAGCACGGTGGGCCGTTAGCGCAGAGACCAGCGCCTGTTGTAGCGCAAAGAGGGCGACCAAGAAGTAGACCAGGTCCCCTGGTGGTTGCGTGATGACGTCAAAGACCTGTTCGAGGATACGCATGCCCCCACCTTGGATTTCATCTCTGATTATAATGTACAAAGAAGTTAGTGACAAGCGCCCACAATCCCAATGAGCCATGGTATAATGGGCAT
>JAFGNI010000268.1 GCA_016927095.1 Anaerolineae bacterium
CCGCCGCGGTCACTACGAGCAGCTGCACGAGGTCTACGGCATCCAGATTCGCTTGGCGCAGTACCCGATTCTCGCGCCCAGAATCCGGGACATGATGCGACAGGAGTTGTTCGCCCGCGGCATCATCACCCAGCAGGCCTTCGAAGCCGAGGTCACACAGAAGGCGGTCATCTCCCAACACCGCGAGGGCTTGGCGGATCCTTTCGGTCAGGAGTCGGCGGACGTCTGGGACCACCGGCTGGCGGTCATCCGCGACCAACTGACCGATTTCTACTTTGCCTACAACTTTCCCCCCGAGCGACTGAACCATCTGATCCAGCGTGCGCTGAGTGAGTCCCCGTCGCCGGCGAAGCACGCGCTGAACCTCATGTTCAACCCCGAGCTGGCACCGATGGGTCTGTTGTTTGATCAGGGCGAGGCCTATGAAGCCTTACCCCCGCCGCAGCGAGAACGTATCCGGCACCATCTGCGGGAGATCCTGGTGGTGCTGATCAAAGGGCTGCTCAGCGACCAGCTCGAGTTCGTGGGCATCGCTAAGGAGCTTTTCACGGTGCGGGATCTCCGGCAGGTGCGAGAACGTATGATTGGGCGCGGCAAGATCGGCGGCAAAGCTGCCGGCCTGTTGCTTGCGCGCAAAATCCTACAGAAACCCGACGAGGAAGAGCCTGCCCTGAGCAACGTCGAAGGGGCGTCGGAGGCCCACAGCGGAGATGGCAAGCAAGACCGCTTGGACGTCCCTGAGCATGTGGTGATCCCCGACTCCTACTTCATCGGATCGGACGTCTTCTATGACTTCATGTTGCTCAACGGCTTCACCCACTACATGAACCAGAAGTACCGCCGTCGCGATGAGATCGCCGACGACTATCCGAAGATCAGGGAAGCCTACCTGCAAGGACGCTTTCCCACGGAGATCATCAAGGGCCTGCAAGCCTTGCTGGAGGAGATGGGCCAGACACCGCTGATCGTGCGCTCCTCAAGCCTCTTGGAGGTCCACTTCGGCGCAGCGCTCGCCGGAAAGTACAAGAGCGTCTTCTGCCCCAATCAGGGCACACCCGACGAGAACCTGGAGGCGCTGCTTAGGGCCATCAGCGACGTCTACGCCAGCACGCTAAGCCCCGATGCGCTGCTCTACCGCCAGCATGTGGGCCTCGTCGACTACGACGAGCGGATGGCGGTTCTGATCCAGGCAGTTCAGGGCAAGCGATACCGCCACTATCTTTTCCCGGAAATCGCAGGCGTAGGCTACAGCAGGAACCCCTTCCGCTGGAATCCGAAAATCCGCCGTGAGGATGGCTTCCTGCGACTGGTATCAGGTTTCGGGACGCGGGCAGTGGAACGCGTCGCCAACGACTATCCCCGTATCGTCGCCCTGAGCCACCCCGAGCTCCGCCCCTATATCGGAGCCGTCCAGCAGCGCAAGTACGCACAGCGCTACATCGACGTTGTCGATCTCAACGACAACAAGATGAAGACGCTGCCAGTACAGGACGTTATCAAGCACGACTACCCCGCCTTGCGCTATCTCGCATCCCTGGACAAAGGAGACTACATCGGCCCCATCTTTGCCCGGGTGCCACCCAACGAAAAAGGCCGGGTGCTCCTTACTTTCGACCAGCTCGTCAAAGACCGCCACTTCATCGATCTGATGAACGCAGTCCTGGGCAGACTGGAACGCTATCACCAATGGCCGGTTGACATCGAGTTCACGGTGTCCATCGAGCCGGGCTATCCCCACCCCACGTACACGGTCCATCTCCTCCAGTGCCGGCCTCAGATCAGCCGGAAACAACAGCAGGCGGTTGAAATCCCGGACAGCATTCCCAAGAAGGACATCATCATCCAGACGACGGAACTGGTGCCGCAGGGCATCGTCCAGAACATCCGCTACGTCGTCTACGTGCGCCCAGAGCGCTATCGCGGGGCCCCAAGTTACGACATCAAGCTGGAGATCGCGCGGGTCATCGGGCGCCTGAATCAGCGCCTCTCCGGCGAGACCTTTATCCTGATCGGTCCGGGGCGCTGGGGCAGCTCCGATATCGACCTGGGCGTGAAGGTCACCTACACAGACATCTATAACACACGTGTCCTCGTAGAGGTTGCTTCTACAGACACCGGTGTTGGGGCCGAGCCCTCATATGGTACCCACTTCTTCCAGGATCTGGTGGAGGCCGCGATCTACCCGCTGCCCGTGACGCTGGGACACAGTGGTACCATTCTGAACACAACCTTCCTCGAAAGTGGCCCCAACTGCCTGCCCGCCTTGCTGCCCCAGGATGCTAGGTTCAGTGACTACATCCATGTGCTCGACGTCACCGAGGTAGCGGAGGGGCGCCACCTGGAGATCATCATGAACGATGAGCAGGAGCGAGCCGTCGGCTACCTCAAAGAAGCGCGGAATCCGAAGAGGCGGTAGATAGGAGATCTATCTACCGCCCGTATGCGGCGCTGGACGACATCAGGGGATGGGCGGTCGGGTACGGACCGCGCCACGTGCACGTCTTCGTGCACCCGACGGTGCTGTCCTCCCTACACCCACCCCCGGAGCTTGCATGCCTCGGCAACGCGTCCCACCGCCACAACATAGGCAGCCATACGGTTGTTGATCTCATAGGCTTGTGCCGTCTCCGCAACGGAGAGGAACGCCGCGGTCATCTTCTCATCCAGCAGTGCGTGGACCTCCGGCTCCTTCCAGTACCAACCATAGGCATTCTGAACCTGCTCGAAGTAGGAGACGGTCACGCCACCTGCGTTGCACAGGAAGTCGGGGATGACATAGACCCCACTGTCATAGAGAATGTCGTCTGCCTCCGGCGTGGTTGGCCCGTTGGCCAGCTCCGCGCTGATCTTCGCTTGGATCTTCACTGCGTTATCCCGTGTGATCTGGTTCTCCAGGGCAGCCGGGGTAAGAATATCAACGTCCAGCTCCAGCAGCTCCGCGTTCGTGACGCTGTCAGAACCGGGGAAGTCGACCACAGAGCCGGTATCCATCTTGTGGGCGATCAAGACATCGGGATCAAGGCCGTGCGTGTTGTAGACGCCGCCTTGCGAATCCGAGACGGCGACGATCTTTGCGCCCAGCAAATCCGGACCTAACGTAGCAGCATACTGCCCGGCGTTGCCGAAGCCCTGAATGGCCATCGTCGCCCCCTCGGTCTGCATCCCCAACAGCTTGGCTGCTTCGCGAATGCAGAACATCCCACCTCGCGCCGTCGCGTCCCCGCGTCCAGCCGACCCCCCCAGCGGCAGCGGCTTGCCGGTGATCACGCCGGGGACATTGCGCCCGCGCATGAAGGAGTACTCATCCATCATCCACGCCATGATCTGGGGCGTTGTGTAGACGTCAGGCGCAGGCACATCCATGTCCTCGCCTAGAATTCGGCCAACCTGGCGGATATAGGCGCGGCTCAGTCGTTCCAGCTCTCCTGGGGACATCACTTTGGGGTTGCAGATGATGCCTCCCTTGCCGCCACCCAAAGGAATATCCATCACCGATGTCTTCCAAGTCATCCACGCTGCCAACGCGCGCACGGTATCGATGGTCTCATGAGGATGAAAACGCAGCCCACCCTTGGTTGGACCCCGTGAGTCGTTGTACTGCACGCGAAAACCGTGGAAGATCTGGGACGATCCATCATCCATCCGCACCGGCAACGTGACATGTAACTCCCGGATTGGCCATCTCAGCAACTCGTGGACAGCAGGTTCCAGCTGCATGATCTCAGCCGCTGCATCGAGCTGCTGTTGAGCGATCTGAAACGGGTTCAGTTCCTCAGCCATCTCTCTCCTCCGATTGTCTCCTGTGGTCCAGTCGCCCCTCGCAACTGTCGGTCAGGTGATTGTGGCATGGTATGTCAAATCCCATATATCTGCAAGTGATGTGACAAAGCTCCTGCTTCTGCGGCGTGAGGCTACCTTGACGCGACCCACCGCTGCACTATAATGCCAGTAATTCGACAGGATAAGTTAGCATCTTCGAGTCTTGTCGCCTACAGGCTGGTATAGCCCAAGGGACAAGGCCGATAGGGTATGGCTGGAAACGGCTGTGCCTCCCGGAACTGGAAAGAGGATGCGCGAACGATACGAACCACCGCCTCGTTACATCTTCAGCACGCGTGATCTCCTGATGATGGCCGCCCTTGCTGCGCTGGGGGGTGTGACCGGCACCTATATCAACGCCATCGGCGATTTTCTGCAGTCGATCCTGGGCTTCGCCGGAACAACACAGTGGGCTGCGGGCCTTCACGTCCTGTGGCTCACCTTGGCGATGGGTCTGGTTGGGAAGACCGGCGCAGGCACGATCACAGGCATCCTCAAGGGTATGGTCGAGCTCCTGAGCGGCAATACCCACGGCATCCTCGTTCTGCTGGTCGATATCGTCGCGGGTCTCCTGGTCGATATAGCCTTTGCGCTATTCCGGCACAAGGACCGCTGGCCCGCCTACGTCTTAGCTGGAGGACTGGCCTCAGCGTCCAATGTCTTCGTTTTCCAGCTCTTCGCAGCATTGCCTGCCGACATTCTGGCCTTCGGAGCCATGGCCCTTGTCGGCGGGATAGCTGCCCTCTCCGGCGTCGTCTTTGCTGGCATTCTCGCCTGGATGTTGTTGAACGCACTGCGAAACGCCGGGGTCGTGAAAGACAACGCACCCGTCCCCACCCCGCCAAGGTACCGGGCCATCGCTCTGAGTGCGGGCACCGTCATCGTTCTTCTCCTGTACACCTACCTGCGAGCCACGCTGCAGGGGCCCCCAACGATCGCTATCCAAGGTGATGTCGCCGCCCCTTACGCCTTCCCTGCTGAGCACGATGACCTGGCGTCAGTCACGGTCGAAGCGACGCTGCGCGACGTAACCACACGCGACACCGGTATTCCGCTAGGGGAGCTCCTCGCCCGGGCCGAGCCCCGGCAAGATGCCGCCCTGGTGTTGGTGGAGGCCACAGACGGCTATGCCTTCTTCATCACTATGGAAGAGGTTCTCGACAACGATAGCCTGGTCCTAGCCGTGAAAGGAAGGGGCGAGGATGCGGCCTACGACATCGTGGGCGCTGAGAGCAGCAAGGCCTGGGTGCGCAACGTCTCAGAGATGACAGTCGTGGGCCCTTCTGTATTGAACGTCACGGGGCTTGTCGATGCGCCCGCCGCCTACTACGATCCCGCAGACTGGCAGGGGGAAATGGATAGTACCAGCGTGGCCCTTAGGGCGGGCGTGATGAAACTCCAGGGCGTGCCGCTGGGTGCGATCTTGTCGCAGCTGGACCTGGATCCCGCCGCGAAGACCGTCGCGCTACACACCAGTTCGGGCGATCCCGTCACCGTGCCCCTGTCCGGCGTGGTAGACGACGACGATGTCCGGATCTTCACAGTGATCGAGGAGACCGGCATCACGTATGCGGTCGCGCGGATGAACGGCGAGGTACTGGCTGAGGACGTCCAATCCATCGAGATATGGTAGGCCGGCATCGGCAGGCGAATCGGCATGCACGTGATGACTGCGAAGGCCGGACCGGTGGGGCGTCGAGATCGGCACAGATGAGTGCAACATCTCTTGCCACGGCGCGCAATCCTCTCGTCTCCATCGAAGGCTTGACCTACACCTTCGAGGGCGGCAAGCACCCAGCTCTGGCAGACCTCAGCCTGACTATCGCGCCTGGAGACTTCGTCGTGATCACGGGCCCGTCGGGTTGCGGGAAGTCAACGCTTGCCCTCGCGATCGGGGGCTATCTCTTTCAGCAGTACCAGGGCGCTGTCCAAGGTACGGTCCGGGTCGCCGACAAAGATGCGCAGCGGGCTCCCATCTATGAGATGGCAGAGCTCGTGGGATTGGTACAGCAGAATCCCGAGGCCCAACTGTGCACACTGACGGTGGAGGACGAGGTCGCCTTCGGCCTGGAGAACCACCGTGTTCCCCCCGCCGAAATCGGTACGCGCATCGATCGCGCCTTGGTGATGGTGAACGCAACCCACTTGCGTCACAGGGATCTGCGCACCCTCTCGGGCGGCGAGAAACAGCGCGTGGCCATTGCTGCCGTACTGGCCCTGGAGCCACAGGTCCTGATCCTGGACGAGCCCACCTCGAGCCTGGATCCCACAGCCACAGCGGCGGTCTTTGACGTGATCGAGACAATCCGAGCGTCGGCAGGCACGACGGTCATTGTCATCGAGCACAAGCTTGCCTACCTGATGCCCTTCCAGCCTCGCGTGATCCGTATGAGCCAGGGACAGATCGTGAGCGACCGGACAGAGTATTGGGCAGATCTAGGGACGGATGGTATTCGCGATCTGACTCCCTCCCGCACACCGGAGCAGCGGGGGCCGGCGCCTGTGGTAGAGATCCAGCACCTCGATATTGGGATAGACGGTCGGTCAGCTCTGGCGGATATCACGCTGACGCTTTGGCCCGGGGAGTTCGCCGTTGCCATGGGCGACAACGGCTCTGGCAAGAGCACGCTGCTGTGGTCTATGCTGGGACTACGCAAGCCGACCCGGGGATGCGTCACCGTGCTCGGCAAGAACACAGCCGAGACACCGGTATCTACCTTGGCACAACGCGTCGGCTTCATCTTTCAGAACCCCGACCACCAGCTTTTCGCCAATACCGTCTGGGACGAGGCCACAATCGCGCTCAGGAACTTAGGGCGGATGGACGACGGAGCTGCGGACCATGTCAGGCAGCTGCTGGCCCAGGCCGGTCTGGGCGATCGTCACGGGGACCATCCCTACCGCCTAAGCTACGGCGAGAAGCGTCGCCTCAACCTGATCTCGATCCTCGGATACCAACCGGATCTTCTGTTGCTCGACGAGATCCTTATCGGGCAGGACGCTGAGAACATCCGCTACCTCCTGCGTATGCTACAGACAGAGGTGAACCGCGGGGCAACCGTGGTGATGGTCAATCACCATCCCGAGATCGTTCAGCAGGTTGCCACTCGCCTGATCTTCCTGGAAACCGGACAGCTCCGCATCGACGCCGCCATCGACGAGGCTATGCAACAACTGGCGCAGTCCGGACGGACGGCATACCTCCCCCAACAACATAAGGTGAAGGGCCGACAGCCTGACATCCTAACTGCCACGCCGCGCGCTGCGCCAGCATGCTGGGTCGACATCGGAAGAACCTCACAGGCTGGCGTTCCGCCAAGAGCGCCGCGGCTACCAGAGGGGACAGGATAGTGCGCCGTCCCATCGCGTATGAACCTGGCAGTTCGTGGCTGCACCGGCTGCACCCTTTGGTGAAGGGCGCTTGGTTACTCGGGCTGTCTGTCTTGACCTTCACCACACGTGCTGTTCCCGTTGTGCTTGGCGTCCTAACCGTGGCGCTGGCTGCCCTTGCCCTATCAGGCCTTTCACTGAGAAACCGGCGTGGCGCCGTGCTCCTGGTTCTCACGAGTATTGGCCTCGGCGTGGTACAGATTCTCTTCCAGACGGATGGCGCCGTGCTCATCTACCTTGGGCCGGTGACCGTCACGCGACTGGGCCTGATGAACGCCCTCTACGTCGCGGGCCGTTTCCTAGGTGTCGTGCTGCTGTCCTATGGATATGTGCTCAGCACCAATCCCAATGATCTGGCCTACAGCTTGATGCGCGCTGGCCTACCCTATAGATACGGGTTCGCCCTCGTCACAGCGCTACGGCTGGTCCCCCTCTTCGAACAGGAAGCCGAGACCGTCTACAATGCGCAGTTGGCGCGGGGCATTGGGCACGATGCTCACCAACAACGTCTGAAGCTGCCGTTACACCTGCTGACGCAGGCACGCCAGCTGCTCTTCCCAGTATTGAGCTCGGCATTGGGCAAGGTCGATGCCCTGGCGGTGTCGATGGAGGGCCGCGGATTTGGCCGCTATCCCACGCGCACCTTCCTGCGGACGGTGCCCTTCACCCGCGGCGACCGGTTGGCCCTGCTGCTATTGGCGCTTGTCATCCTCCCTGCAATACCTATGATCATCTAGTCATCATCGGAAGGAGACTCTATGAACCGTTCGCACGCATCGCCTCCAGAAGAGGCATCTAGGCCTGAACCCGGGCCTATGTCCACGACGTCGCGACCCAAGCAACCCCTGCAGCTTCTGGGCCTCATTGCTGCTGGCATCGTCGTGGGTGGCGGCGCATTCCTGAGCTTGCGCAGATCTATGCCTGTTCAGCTCCTGTCGCACTACCCGGTGGAACTCCTGGCTGCAGAGGCCGGCACGATGGTGGAGTGCGGTGAGTGCCATGAATCCGAGGACTTCCACGCGTGTGCGACATGCCACGACGACCACGGTGCAATTGAGTTCGAGGAAGTCCCCTTCTACGCGGTCATCACGTTCGCTGGGGATGTGCCCGATCCCGGCTTCATTCTGATCGATGATATCCTGCCTTACCGGGATCAGCCCCATACGCACATCCCGCTGTTGGTCTTCTTGGAGAATCAGGGCGTCACCGACTTTGAGAGCGTCACGATGACCTCTGACGATGGGGGCTTCATCACAGTTGAGCGCGATCAGTTGTCAGAGGAGGCGCTCCTCCTGCCGTATGAGGACGGCATCCGCTTCGCCGACGAGAACCTGCACGTCTCAGCGTGGATCAAGGGCATCAGTGGGATCATCGTGGTTGGGCAGGACAGGCCCCTTCTCGTCGAGGGAGAGGCCACATCCATTGGGCGCCTGCTGAGAGGGCCCACGCGTTCGGTCACCGTGGAGGAAACGGAGGTTAAGTTCAAGCGCGAGGAGACCGGACAGGTCCGCACGGCGCGAACGGCATCGCGCCTTGAGGGGGCTCCCCTGGAGGACATCCTGGCCTCACGGGATTTCACAGCCGTGACGGTGCGCACACAAGATGGTGAAACCATGACGCTATCGACAGAAGACGCCCGTGGTGCGTTGCTGGCTAACCTCCGCGAGGACGTCACACTGATCCTGCCGGACCGCGCCCGCAATGAGTGGATCCGCGGCGTCGTCGGAATCGCCTCGACGCCCTAAGCGCCTGCGCTGTGGCAGCGCACACGGTGGATGTCCAGGTCCGATCCGCTCTGTTCTGCACGAACACTTACACTTATTTCAGGAGGTAGGGATGTACCGGAGAATCAAGATCGTACGTTGGCTGCAAGCCCTTGTTTTGGCGAGCGTGCTATGGCTGGCCCTCACGGGGTGCGGAGGCGCCCCCAGGGTTGACTGGGAGCTCAATATCACGGGCAACGTCGGCAACCCGATCACCGTGACCTATGCAGATCTGGCGAAGATGGAACAGATAGAGCTCGCCGACCTGCTGATGGAGAAGTCAATGGGGGAGGACGAGGTCCACTCCTGGTCAGGGGCCTCGCTGGATGCAATCCTTGCGCAGGCAGAAGCCGGCGACCTAAGCGGCGGCATCACGGGCTACGCTGCTGATGGCTATGCCGTCGACATCCCGCAGGAGGAGCTCAAGGGTGCGATCGTTGCGCTCAAGAAGGATGGCGCATGGATCACCGAGGCCGAGCCCGATAAGGCTCCGATCCGTCTGGTCTGCCCCGAGACACCCGCCAATCGGTGGATCTTCCAGATTGCCGAGATCGAAGTCAAGTGACACTTGACAGGTTTTGTAGACCATTGTATAATTCCGGTTAATCTGGAGCCAGTAAAGAAGATGATACAAGACCAGTTGCCCATTATCGTTCTGCTTAGTGGCCTCCTTGTCATTCTTGACAGGGGGACCTAAGCTGTTGGGCAAACTGGACTAGCACCAAACACCAGTATCAACGAGAGCCGCCCAACAGGGCGGCTCCTTTGTTTCGGGGCAAGAGCAGGGCGCGAGAGGAAGATGCGTAGATGTCCGGCATGAGGAGACGTGTGAACGCTCGTAGGACCGCCCATAGCGTAGCTGGTAACCGCCGGTCTGGTGCCAAGGCAGATCTGGCAGTCGCCCGCCGCAAGAACGACGTGGTCCCCACCCAAGGCGAACGTACCTTGGGCAA
>JAFGNI010000269.1 GCA_016927095.1 Anaerolineae bacterium
TGCCTGACGACAGAGTGTGTCCGCGCTGATGCGGAAATCCGCCTCCGTCAGCTCCCCATTCAGCACCGCCTCCAACGTAAGCTCCTCAAGCAGTCTGCCGGTCTGGGTTCGGATATCGCTGCGCTCCAATTCCATCGTCGCGGCTCCTACTCGTCGAGGCGGTTGGCAATCACCGCGCCCTTGCTGGCTGAGGCGGCGAGTTGTGCATATAGGGCGAGGTAGCCGCGCTTGATACGTGGTGCCGGGCGACGCCAGGCCGCCTTCCGGGCTGCGAGCTCTGTGTCGCTCACATGTAGGTGCAGACGCCGAAGGGGCACATCGATTGTGATGGTGTCACCGTCGCGGACCAGGGCGATGGGACCGCCCTCAGCTGCCTCCGGTGAGACGTGTCCCACGAAGCACCCATTGTTGGTCCCCGAGAACCGCCCATCGGTGACGACGGCCGTCGTCAGGGCCAGGCCACGACCGTACAGCAGCTTCATAGCGATATACATCTCGCGCATACCTGGGCCGCCTTTTGGGCCCTCGTAGCGGATAACCACGACTTCGCCCGGCTGCACGTTCCCTTCCAGGATCGCCTCATTGGCCTCTTCTTCCGAGTCGAAGCAGCGTGCCTGGCCCGTGAATGTGTGCATTGCGGGATGGATGGCGGCGGGTTTGGTGATGCCCGTATCCGGCGCGAGGTTGCCCTTGAGCACGGCAATACCACCTCCGGAGCTCCACGGATGTTCGCGCGGTCGTATGATACGCCCGTCAGGATCCGGAGCGTCGGCGACATTGTCGCCGATTGAGCGACCATTGACCGTCAGGGCATCGCTGTGAAGCAGTGGCAGAAGCTGCTTCATGACCGCGGGTACACCGCCGGCGCCGTGGTAGTCAGGGACATTGGGCGCCGCGGCAGGGAAGATGCGCGCAATATGTGGTGTGGAGCTGCAAAGCTCCTCAAACCGGTCCATGGTGATCTCCAGGCCTGCTTCATACGCGATAGCTGGGATGTGCAGCGCAACATTCGTGCTTCCCCCGATGGCGGTGCTCAGACGGACGGCATTCTCGATGCTCTGGAGCGTGATGATATCCCGAGCCGAGATACCTTGTCGTACCAGTGCCACGATCTGGCGCCCCGAGGCCTGGGCAGACCGCAGTCTGGCTGCGTGCGTTGCCGGTATGGTTGCGCTACCAGGCAGGCACATGCCAAGGGCCTCCGCAACGCTACACATTGTGTTGGCGGTGCCCAGGAATGCGCAGGATCCGCAGGTTGGTGTCGCGCAGTCCTCGAGATCGCGGTACGTCGCTTCATCGATCGACCCAGCAGCGAGCATGCCGAGTCCTTCTGTGAGGGATGTCGTATCCGCAGCTCGGTCGTCAAAGGTGCAACCGCCTTCCATAGGACCGCCAACGACAACGATGGCTGGGACGTCGATGCGGGCAGCCGCCATAAGCATCCCCGGAACGATCTTGTCGCAGGAGCAGAGGAGAACGACGGCATCAAGCCGATGAGCCTGTACCATCATTTCAACATCGTTGGCGATTAGATCGCGGCTGGGCAGGATGTAATGCATACCGTCGTGTCCCTGGGCAATCCCGTCACAGGGGGCCATGACGCCGAACTCCACAGGCGTACCGCCAGCCTGCAGGATACCCTGTTTGACGTAGTCAGAGACGAGGTCCAGGTTGTAGTGCCCAGGCACAACCCGGTTCCACGAATTCGCGACCCCGATCAGCGGCTGGGCCAAGTCATAGTCGCTGTATCCCATCGATTTCCACAGAGCTCGATGCATAGACCACTCTGGTCTCTCCAGTATGTCTTTGCTGCGCCAAGTCATGGATAGCCTCCTCGTATGGTTATAGTAGTCTCCGATGGCAATTGGGCCTAGGCTTCAAGTCTCCGGAGCTCGGTCGGCGGCTTGCCTGGCTCCACCATCTCCGTCTCGCGCCGATGGAGCAACGTTGTCTGGACGATAAGCCTTAGCCTCGCCGTATTGTCGATGTGGACCGGCGCTGGCGACGTGGGTCTGTGTTGTGCGTAGCGAGCAGCGTTACGCCCGATCTGACGGTACGTCTGCAGGTCGAGGTTGGGTGCCATAGAGAAGAGCTCCAGGTTCTCCAGTGGTGCCAGGTCGCGCTGGTGGATGACTGTCGTGCCCTTGGACTGGATTCCTACGGCAACACCCGAGCCGCTGAGCTGGGCTCCCGCATGGCCGATGAAGGCGCAATCCGACGTCGAGTGGATGCGTACGATGCGGGCAGTCAGCCCCTCATCCTGGATGCCCTGAAGTAGGGCATCCAGAACCTCACGTAGGTCGAGGCCGCTCAGAGCATGCTGGATGCCGATGCCGAACGCTGGCCCGATAGCGACGACCACCTCCGCACCCGTGCCGCGAGGGGCCGGCCCGATCGCCTCCAACCAGGGGGCGCAGGTGTCGCAGTCCAAGTCGCGGATGAAGGCCTGGGGATCCCAGGCCTGCGGCAGCGTCTGGAGCTGTTCCCAGCGGCGGCCCTCGACTCGGTATCCCGTGCCGGGTCCGCGATAGTCGTTCGCGTCCGAGAGCGCACTTAGGACGCGGTACGAACCGGGCGCGTCAGCGGCGAAAACACCTGAGGTCTGGAGATAGTCCCCGATCGCGCGCTGCCGCTGCATCTCAAGGAGATTCTCGGCAAGGTCCGTGTACCCGGCCTGCGCCAGAGTGCGTACGACTTCAACGATGGTGATTGGACCTTCCAGCAGCATCTGCGCCGCGCTGATGTCAGCAATGCGATCGCGGTCGGGCATATCCTCACTGCTGAACGCACTGACAGCAGCTTCTACTTCGGCGTCGCTGATCTCAGCAAAGTCGAAGGCATCAAAGATGGCCTGGATAGCTCTGGCTCCCCGCTCACGTACCCGCAGCACTTCCTCGTCTTCTATCGGGTGAATGCCGCCGTCGATGCGCATATCCCGCTGAATGACGTACCAATCATCGAGCTCCGTTGTGTCGAAGTTGCCACCGCCGAACATATTGTCATAGCGTGGGATGGATCCATATCCTGACGTGACGAAGTCCGTCCCCGGGATGAACTGAAGCATGAGCTTGGCGCTCTTGCGCATCTCGGAGTGCGAAGCAAGCGCATCGTTGCCTGACGCTACCTCGAGGCCCAGCAGCATAGCGATCAGGTTTTCAGCCAGCACGGCCCGTACACCTTCAGGCAGCGACTCGGGGAGCGCGATGCAGCTGATGGACCCGTTCTGCGTCCCCTGGCTGCCTGCGCCCCGCGTGACGAGTAGGCAGCGCGCCTCCAGGTAGAGCATGGACTTTCCCTCGGCGTAGCCCATAAGGGCCTCGGATCCCGTCCCGGACGTGAAGCGGGTCTTGACGCCACGGCTTGCATAGGCGGCGCCCAGGAAGGCCTTTGACCATGGCGTATCATCGCCGTCAACGAA
>JAFGNI010000270.1 GCA_016927095.1 Anaerolineae bacterium
CACGCCGAAGCAGGGGACCCGCACAGCGATGTGGCTGTGCACGATCACGAGCACGCGCACAGCCACACGACCCACTCCTGTCTGGATGTGACCCGGCTGAAGGTCCTGGAGACCAACATCGACGACCTCAACCCAGAGACCTATGAGTACATCATGGACCGGCTCTTTGACGCGGGCGCCCTGGACGTCTTTCTCGCCCCCATCCAGATGAAGAAGAACCGCCCGGCGACCCTCTTTCGTGTGCTGTGCAAGCCGGACGACGTCGCAGCGATGACGGACATCCTCTTCCGCGAGACGAGCACGCTGGGGATCCGGGAGCAGACGGTGGATCGTCACGCCCTCCCGCGCACCATCGAGCACGTGCGCACGCCCTACGGCTCGGTGCACGTGAAGGTCGCCACGCTCCGTGACGGCTCGACCAAGAGCGCCCCGGAGTATGCCGACTGCCGGCGTCTGGCAGAGGAGAACCAGGTCCCCCTGCGCGAGGTCTATCAGACTGCGCAGGAGCTGGCGCGACGTCAGTATGGGGGATAGCGGTGAGTGCTAGGGCTGCGCGGGCGCTACCGCCGCCAAGACGTCGTCGACGGTCAGCCAGTTGGTGTCAGGGAAGAGGCGGGCGATCTGCGGCGTGAAGCGCGACGCGGATCGTAGCAGCGTATGCGGCGGTCCTTGCGCCGCGATGCCGGCATCGTCCATCACGAGGATGCGATCCGCCACCTCTGCTGCCAACTCCACATCGTGGGTCACCAGCAGCACCGCCCGCCCGTGCGCACGCCAATGGCGAATCAGCCCCGCCAGGCGCCCCTTCGCCTCGTAGTCGAGCCCGCGCGTCGGCTCATCCAGCAACACAACCCGAGGCTGCGTGATCAGAATGGCAGCCAAAGCCGCGCGCTGGCGCTCGCCCACGCTGAGGTCACGCGGATAGGTCGCCGCCTTGTGTGCCAGGCCCAAAGCTGCCAACAGGGCCTCCGGCGCCGCAGCCCCTTCCGGGGGGTCCATCTCGTGGTTGCGCAGGGTGATATGCAGCTCATCGAGCACGGTCTCGGCAAAGAGCAGAGCACTGGGGTCCTGCGGCAGATAGGCGACCTGCCTGCAGATCTCCGCCACACTCAGGCCCGCGGTCGACCGGCCCTCGACCCACACCTCACCGGCTTCTCGTGCCACCAGCCCGACCAACGCCTTCAGCAATGTGCTCTTGCCGGCCCCATTGCGGCCCACGAGCACGGTAACCTCGCCAGCAGAGAGGGAGAGGCTCACGTCGTGAAGCACGGTCACGCCGTCATAGGCGACGGTCAGGGACTCAGCCTGCAACAAAGCGTGGGCTGGGCGTCGATCCGCCTCCGTCGCCGTGGGTAGTCCCAGCGCCGCATCCTCACGCCAAGCTGTCGACGCTTGATGCTGCGCCTTCTGCACCACCTCCGCGGCAAAGGGCCTGGCCTCCGCCACGGTTGCCGGCAGCGGGGTCCAGCCCAGGCGCTTGCCCAAGGAGGCTACCGGCGGCAGCAGACCCATCTCGGGCAACACCTCTGCGGGGGGCCCGACGCGCGCCGGCGCTGCAGGACCGGGCAGCGCCACCAGGCGATCCGCATAGCCGAGCACCCGCTCCAACCGGTGCTCAGCTAGCACAATCGTCAGCCCGAGGCTGTCTCTGAGACGAACGAGCGCGTCCAACACCTCTTGAGCGGACTGCGGGTCAAGCTGGGACGTCGGCTCATCGAGGACAAGAATCTGCGGGCGGAAGGCCAGGCCTGCCGCAATGGCCACACGTTGTTTTTCCCCTCCGGAGAGAGTTGCCAACCGGCGGTCGCGCAGAGGAGCCAAGTCCAGGTAGGCCATCACCTCGCTGACGCGCTCCCGCATCTTAGCGACGGGCATGCCGGCGTTCTCCAGGGCGAAGGCGAGCTCATCCTCGACGTAGTCCATCACGAACTGCGCCTCAGGATCCTGGAAGACAAACCCAACGTGGTGGCACATCATCTCTGGTCCGGCGGTGACCGGGTCCATACCGTTGACGCGAATCCGCCCCCGCAGCGTGCCACCGCTGAAGTGGGGCACCAGCCCGTTGATACAACGCAGCAGCGTCGACTTCCCCGCACCGGAAGGACCGCTGACGACCACGAAGGCGGCCTCGGGCAGCTCGAGCGTGACATCGCGCAGCGCCGGGGCTTGGATTCCTGGATAATGGAAAGTCACCTGTGCAAGGCTGATCATGGGTGCCATACGGCGTTCAGCTGGGTGATGGATTGTGGGCCGCGTGCGATCTGGTGCCGTCATCCTGACGAAGACGCCGCACGATGGCAGGCAGCATCAACGCCAGAAGCGCGCCGCCGCTGCGCAGGTCGAACCCGGGCCACGTCAAGCGGGGATAAGGTGAGTAGACCCGTGTCTCCCCCCAGATCAGGAGGGGCAACAGCGCGAAGACAGCGCTGATGACGATAGCAATATCAGTCCATCGCCATGCATGGCGCCGGTAGCGGGTATGGTGCACCGCCTGCCCCGCTCGCCAGATGGTCCAGCCGATCAAACCCGTCCCGAGTAAGAGGAAGATGGGCGCCGTCATCCCCCAAGCAGGGACGAGTTGCGCCACACCTGCCACCAGAATACAGGCCAGGCCGATCACCAAGGCGGGCCCGATATGGGCGTGTCCACGACGCGCCGGCTGTCCACCGAAGCCGCGCGCCGTCATCGCCTCCGCTAGCTGAAGTGCCCGCTCCAGGCCACCGA
>JAFGNI010000271.1 GCA_016927095.1 Anaerolineae bacterium
GACGCCAAGTCCCGCACCTCCATCGCGTAGCACGACGCGAACAGCGTGATGGCGAAGTCGTGGATGCCGGGCGTGTCGGAGCTGTAACCGTACGCGCGCTTCAGTTCCTCCCACAGGACCGCATCCAATGTCGCCCGCCGGATAAGGCGCATGCTCTCCTCGTCGCCCGCAGCGCGCTCCGCCAGCAGCGCCTCGACGATCTCGTCGATCCGCGGCTCGGCCCCGGCGCAGACCGCCAGCATCTTGAGCCACACCTGGCGCGGGGTGTCGTCCTTGACCAGCGATGCCTTGAGCGCCTCGCGGCGCCGGGCAGCCTGGAAGAACTCGGCGTGCGGCGCGACCGTGTCGGCAAACTCCAGCCCCAGCCCCATCTCGCCCAACCAGAGCGAGACCTGGTCGGCCCGGAACTGCCCGTAGGCCAGCTCCACGTCCAGCAGCCAGTTGTCGAGCAGGTTCTCGGGCGCCGGGCCCGCGTGGTAGAGCAGGGCCTTGCGCTCCGGCGCCTCCCGCAGGATGCGATACTTCACGCCGAACGCGTTGTTGTCCAGCACGATCTTGTCCACGCCGGGCAGGTCCACGGCGTCGAACTCGTGCCGCAGCTCTCGCTTGGCGTCGTACCACACGATGATCCTGTGGCGGTCAAAGAGGCGTGTCAGGGCTTGGGTGATTTGGGTCATAGATTGCGCCTTTCAATGCGAGTGGACAGTGGACTGTGAACCGTGGTCAGATGAGATCGCCTGGATTGTGTAAGCCGCAGATCGCATCGTGCCCCCCTCACCAGATCACATTATCCTCAGTCCAGCCCTTGTCATAGCTGGAGAAAACCGCAGCGTCGAACACGCAGGGCAGCACACCGCTCTGGGCGCACATGGCCTGAATGCCGTCGGAGACGAAGTTGTAATAGCCAGGGTCGGATAGACCGTTAGCCGTGAGATGCAAAGGGAAGTCAAAGCTGTTGAGCCATTTCGTGATACGGCTGTCTATGGGAATCTCATACTGTGTCAACCCCAACCCCTGCAGGAGGTTGCGCGACTGCTTCGGCCCCACGCCAACAAAGTGCTCGCGGATGAATTCGGATGCCCGTCGCTCAGACTCAGGCGTGCGATGCATAATCAGATGCTCAAGGATTGCTTCTGTCTTCGACCACAGACCGCCACGCAGGGCTTCATGGTTGTATGCTAAATGCTTGGCAACTCGGGTGCTGAAGCGAAGCCCTCCGAAGTCCTGCAACACGCGCCTGCCCGCGGACTCGGGATCCTGCTGCTCTTGGTAGAATGCATAAGAGAGGAGGAATGGCCGATGCCTCAGGAATCGCGAGACGTAGCTATCGGGACCCGACCGCTGCTGCGACGTCAGAAGGGCGCCGACCAGCACCTCCCAGAACGTGCCAATATCGACAGCCGTGGGTGGATGCTTGACGTTCTTGTCGATACGATAGCGCACAAAGGCTTCATCTCGCCGGGCGTCCACGAAAGCACGCAATCGTGTGACGTCTCCTGAATCAAGCGTCCAAATGATGTCCATTTAGCGATGTCCAAAGGACTTCGAACAAGCAGGCATAGTTGATCTATAGATTGTCACAGCAATCTCAGCAATGTTAATCTGATCCGTCATATGTTGATCTTCTGATCAAAGCCGGTGGACTGGGCGCTATTTGCCTGATCTACTCGATACTCGCCACAGAGACTTCCAGCTCATGCCGCACAGCGCTACTTGAACAGCACCTTCGCCCACTGGAGCGCCTGTTCCACCATCGGGCGAAGACGTTCCGCCAACCCCCAAACGCCGTCTACTGAGCCAAGCACGCCCAACACGCTTCCCAGTTTCGCCACGATGATCCCGGCGTTCGGCTTTGGTTTTGCCACCTGGGTCTGCACAGTATCCAAATCCTGCGCAATCGTCTCGGCAACATCACGATCCAATCCAGCCTGCGTAACCGCCATCAACAGATCCTCCAACAGACGCTGGAAGGCTTCTATAGTAATGCCCGCCGTCTGATTCTTGATCACCGTCGACTGGCTGTTGTTGCCGACTACATTGCCGTCGCCCGTGATCGAGATCGAATCGCCATAGTGCTGGGACACGGGTGCCTTGGGTTTGTTTACTGCACCTCGCGACCCACGCATACCGACGGCGTCTCCTCCTCCTGTCGATACGGGCACGTCGAATTGACCAGAGAGGATAGAACCATAAGCGTCGCCCTGGATATTGGTCTGCGAGCCGTGAACGGTCTGCCCGCGCTGATCAAAAGCGGTGTAGGTAGGCGCCGGCTGCATGGGCGTTGCCAGCGTGCTCTCCGGTGAGGGAGCCAGCATACTCTTCGCTAGCCCCTTGCCTCCTAATAGCAGGGCGACGGAGAAATTGCCGCTGACCTGGTAGTCGGGCGTCTGCGCCCGTCCCCACTCTGCTCTGGCCGTAGCCGGAACCTTCCGGTGAACATAGCTGATGACATCGGAAACAAGCACCTCTCTCGCCCCCGCTTGAGGCTGAGCGTGACCTGTGAGCGCTTCGATGAAATGATAAGTGAAAACGCTCATCTTGCCATCCTGGCGAATGTACGACTCTTGCTCACCCGTCGAGGAGCTGAGGACTGCCCGCCCTCGCCCCTGGGCCAGCGCCTCCAGTCCCTTGCTGCCCGGTGCCATGCCTTTCTCTGTCATCAGCAATCCGGGTTCAATAGCTGTGCCGACAAAATCCGGCGGCAGCTCCGAGATAGACTTGATCTGCATCCCAGCTGCGTGGCAACAATCCAGCACCACGAGCAACCGGCGCGGCGCGATCTCGCCTACAGCAGCCGCAAAGTCAGAAGCCCGCAATGCCCGTGAAGTAAGACTGGTGGCTTTAATATCATATGGAATCAGAAAGAACTCACTGCCAGCCGCAGTTCCATGCCGGAAACCATGACCTGAATAGTAGATAATGGCAGTAGCCTCAGGCATAGCCTTTACTTGCTCTCCCAGCCACTCCAGCCCATCCAGAATCCCCTGGCGAGTTGCAGCTTCGCCAGTGATCGTCTTGACATGTTCCTCGCGATAGGCACACCGCTCCGCGTGCACCAACACTTCACGCAGGACTGCTACGTCCTTGGCGACATCAGGCAATGCGAACGCGGCCACCTTGTTTGCATCAACCCCGATTACTAAAGCATAGCCGATCTCAAAGTACTCCATTACCCCTCCACTTACATCCCAATGACCGAGAATCACCAGATACGCGTTCTTAGCTCAACTTCTCGCCCAACTCCGCCAATCCCACCTCCAAATCCTCGGCGTCGATGACGACAACCCGATATCCCAGCGCCTTGAGCCGCGTGCGCTTACGCACATCCGCCTGCTGAACGTAATCACGGTGATGCGGAGAGCCATCGACGAAAACAAGGATGCGCGGTTCGTACGCGAAGTCGGCGATAGCGAGGGGGGCGTCGCCGTCCAGGATGGTCTGCTGGGCGGCGTCAGGCAGCGGGAGGCGGCGGTCGCAGATGGCGCGCAGGACCTGGCGCTCCAGGTCCGACTCGCACTGAGCAGCAAGCTCGGAGTAGCGATTGGTGCTGACCACGGGCATAGCGGTGACAGCGCCCAATCCTTGCAGCCAGGGCAGGACCAGGGTGCGGTCAAGTAAGGCGTGGTGGCGCTGATTGTAGAAGCTGAGCAAGCAGCCGTAGCACGCGGCCTCGCAGCCGCCCTCTGGGTCGCCCTCGTGGAGCAGCTCGCGGGCGCAGGCCAGCGCCGTGGTCAGGCGCCCCGGCTCCGCCACCGAAGCCAGCACGCCGCTCCCGCCCACCGTGGTCTCGTAGAGGACCACGCGGAAGGGGATGTCGTCGTCAGGCGAGGGCGCCAAGAAGCCGCTGAGCTCCCGCTCGTCCAGGTTGAAGGCGACCAGCAGTGCCCGCTGCAGCGTGTTGGCGAGCGTCAGGTAAAATGCCTCCGGCTGATCCTGCGCGGCGCCGGCAGGCAGCGGGACATCGAAGAGGGCCAGGTCGCTGCGCGTGGTCGCCGTGAGCCAGAGCCCGCGCTCCAGGTCCGCGGCGGTGGCGTGGCGCGGGCACTTGCCCTGGTCCTGGGAGGTCCAGACGTGGGCGGTGAGGGCGGTGTCGCCCGTGAGCCAGGCGTGGCACTTGCGGCAGAGGGTGAAGCCCTGCGCCTGGTCCTCCTCCTCGCGCGGCCCCTGGTTCACCTGCAAGATCTCGCCGTTGTGCTCCAGGGTTAGTGTGAAAGCGGGGCCGGTGTCGCCGGTGACGGTGAAGGCTCCCTGCTCGCCCCCGGCGCGGTAATGGGTGGAGAGCACGTAGCCGCGCCGCAGGCGTTCCTCCTCGTCCGCCGTGATCCGGGCGCGGCGGCGGGCGTACATATCGATGAGGGCCATGGCGTGGTGTGGATGCGTGGCCGTCAGATCGGCGCCGCAGTCGCAGCGGGGCTGCGTGGCTTCCTCGCGCCCAACGTAGGCGCGCTGGCACTCGGGGCAGATCTGGACGCGCTCGATGTCCAGTTCGGTCTCGGCGGGCGCCTGTCCGCCGGCAGTATTGCCTTCCGCACGGCGATGGCGGGGGCGGGCGTGGGTAACCTCATAGCGCTCCCCGCGGTAGTAGACGAAGTTGCCCGGCGCGTATTCGCTCAGAGCAATGTCAGGGCTGCGGGCCAGCTCGGCCTCCTGGTCGTCGAAGGCCAGGGTCGTGGCTTGCGGCGGGAAGGCATAGCCAGGAAGGAAACCCTCGCCACCCAGGTAGCGGTAGAGATACCAATCGTCGCGCCCCTCGCGCATTTCCTCGCGCTTGCGCTCAATCACCTCACGGCGACGACTCAGACTGTAATCGAACTGCTCCTCGCCCAGCGTCCAGTTGGTGGTCTCCAGTTCAGCGCCCAGGCGGTCATACTCGTCGCGCCAGCGGTCCATGGCGCGGTCCAGCCTATCGACGAAGCAATCCACAGAGCGCTCAATGAAATCGCGGTCAAACCAGGCAAAGTTGCGGATCTCAGCCTCGAACGCAGTCTCAACAGCGCGCACGATGGCGGCGCGGTTCCGTGCGATGCCCTGCTCATAGGCAGCGCGCCAGTCAGGATACAGGGGGAACAAAAGCAGGCCCCCCTCCCGGCCCTGCGACTGCGCCAGGTCCAGCAGGTCCACGGGCTTGCCGGGCAGGCGCTCAGCGCCCAGCAGGCCCATCGTCTCCAGCACCAGGGCGTGGATGTGGGTGGTGAGCAGCGCCTGGTTGTCGAGCCGGAAGCGGGGCGCGGCGATGGCGCCCGCGATCATCTTCTCGGGGAAGCGGTAGAAGTACTGGTCGTGGGGCCCGCGCGCGGAGCCCACTCCGGCAAAGACGGTGATGAGCGCCGGCTGCCCGCTCCGGCCCGCGCGCCCGGCGCGCTGGGCGTAGTTGGAGGGGCTGGGCGGCACGTTGCGCAGCGTGACGGCGTTGAGGTGACCGATGTCGATGCCCAGCTCCATCGTAGGCGTGCAGACGAGGACGTTGAGCGGGTCGTCGCCATCTCGGAACCGGATCTCGATCTCGCGCCGCGTCTTGCCATCCACCTGGCCCGAGTGCTCCTCGGCGCGCACCGGCACCGCCTCGCCCAGCGGTGTGGCATAGACCTGGCGGAAGTAGTTGTGCGTCAGGGTCTGTTCCTCCAACACGGTCAGGCAGGTGGTGCCGGTACAGGTGCGCAGGGTGCGGAAACGGTGAACCGTACCACACTTGGGGCAGCGCCAGTGATCGGGGCTATCGTCGGCAGCCAGTGTGACGGTGTTGAGATTGACCATCCAGAGGCCGTATGTGCGCCGCCCGTAGCCCTTCACGTAGTGTTGTACGAGAAACTCGGCCTGGGGATCACCCAGCTTTTCTACAATCCGCGTGACCAGCGCGACGACCTCGGCATGATCCAACGGCATACCCAGGGCGTTGAACACGCGCTTGACCCAGACGACGGGCTGAGTGTTGGTGCCGGTCAGACGGTGGACGGTGTAGCCGCGTCCGGGATCAGCCGTGTCGCTATAGCCAATAGGACCATCGAAAAGTTCATCGTGAATATATGCGGCTGCGTTGAGCCTGGCGACGACGTCGCGCTCAAACTTGCCCGAAGAGAGCAGCGCCGGGTGCGGAAAGGCCAGGCGCTTGCGGAGCAGATCCATCAGCCCCAGCAGCAGGTCATAGCGCTGGTCAGTGGTGAGGCCGGCCATACACGGGATGTCGGCCCAATAGTCATCTGCCGCTGCGACCTCATCCAGCCCGTAATAGCTGACGGCGAGCAGGCCCACGTCCTCCAGGTTCTGGTGGGTGCGCCGGTGCGTGCCCCCTAACTCCCACAGCGCCGCGAAGCCCAGGTAGGTGCGGTAGCGGTCCTCGGCGGAGCGGTCGCGCCCGAAGCGGCGCTCGCTCTCACGGAAGTTGGGCGTCACACCGTGCCGCCGCTGGACCTCGAAAAGCAGGTCGCCGACCTTGTCGAAAGCGACCCCCTGATCTCCAACGTAGTCGCCCTCCACCAGCGCCGTGTAGAGGGTCTGGCGGAAGGTGAAGCGGCGGTGGAGGCTGTTCATGTGCGCCGCCTGGAGCGCGGTATCCTGGCGGTTGTCGGAGAAGGCGATGACCTTGTTGGCGCCGTCGGGCAGGGCCTGCACCTGGGCGCTGACCAGGACATCAGTGGCGGTGGAACGGCCCACGGAGCCGAAGGTGAAGAGCTTGTTATACTCGCGCGAGCGCCGGTCGTGGACGATGCCGCAGCCGGGACAGAGCAGGAAGGGCGCCGGCAGGAAGGTGACCGGGAAGGCGCGCGGGTGAGTGCAAGCAGGCGTGGTGTCGTCGCGCGCCCGGCTCCCCGGTGTCGACACTGTCACGAAGGCGCCCGTGACGCTCTCGCCGGGCAACAGCTCGCCGCAGTCCGGGCACACGTAGTGATAGACCGGCACGACATCCTCGAAGCCCTGCTTGCCGCCGCGCACCTTGCCCTTGGGCGTGAGCCAATGCTCGGGCAGATCAATTCTCGGATGACCCCGCAGCAGGTAACCGGGCTGGCCCGGCAGATCGACGGCGTCCAGCTCCGCCGGGTGGACGTGCCCGGCGTCGTCCACGGCCACGCTCCAATACTCCTGCCCGCAGGCGCGGCAGAAGACGAGGGGGAAGGTGGGCACCTGCTCGCGCCCCTCGCCGGCGCACACTGGGCACACGCGCTCGCCGCGGTCGTTGAGGTGTGGGTCGTCGGGCGCGAGGCAGGCGGAGATGGCGCGGCCTTGGGAGAAGAAAGCGTGGACCTTAGGGACCAGGGGCTGGGGACTGGGGGCTAGGGCCGGATCAGGCACAGATTGTGGCGCAGCGAGGAGGGCGGATTGGATGGCAGCCTCGGAGATACCGAGATCCGCAGCGAGTTGGGGGAGGGGCTTGGGTCCGGAGGCCAGGGCCTGGGCGACGGCGCGGATATCGGGGGCCAAGTCGTCGGGCCAGGGGGCGTAGGATTCGGTGACGACGTGGGCGGAGTCGAAGGGCTCGCCGAAGAGGCGCTGGGCGAAATGGGCCATGGCCTCGCGCGCGCTCTCCTGCCCGGTACTCTCGACAGTGGCGCTGGTGGCGATGCAGCGCAGGCTGCCAACGGTGCCCGTGTGCTGCTTGAGCCGGCGGATGAGCGCTGCGACGTCGGCCCCGCGCTTGCCCGTGTAGGTGTGGACCTCGTCGAGCACGAGGAAGCGCAGCACGCCAGGCGTGGCGAAGAGCTTGCGGTCCTCGAAGCGAGTGAGGAGCAGCTCCAGCATGACGTAGTTGGTCATGAGGATATCCGGGACAGGCGGAGTCTGAATCTGCTCGCGCGAGAGCACCTCGCTGTCGTAGGGCGTGTCGCGCCCGGTGGCACGCTGGTACTGCTCCAACGCCACGCTCTCCGAGAAGGGCGTATCGCCCGTGTAGCGCGCCAGGGTCAAGCCACTGCCGTGAAGCCGCGCGGCGAAGTCGTCGTACTGGGAGTTGGCCAAGGCGTTCATGGGATAGACAATGACCGCCTTTATGCCAGCAACGCCGCGGTCGCGCATGCGCAGGGCCTCGGACACGATGGGGATGCCGAAGGCGAAAGACTTGCCCGAACCGGTACCGGTGGCAACAACGACGTTGCGCCCCTGAAGGATGTGCCGGATCGCCTCGGTCTGATGGCAATAGGGCTGAACCGGGGCAGAGGCTGGATCGCCGGGATCGCGACGGAAGGCGCGCAGCACGCCCTGGTGAAGATGGCCTGTCCCGACAAGTACAGGCAGTGGATCGCCGGACGCGAAGGGGCGCGAGAGCTGGATGTAGGGCGGTTTCCAGAGCAAGGTGCCGTTCTCGATGCGCGCCATCACCCAATCGCGGATGGCAGGGTCCTGAAAGCGCTGAAAGGTCTCGACGTAGGTGCGGTAGTCCCGGCGGACCTGGTCTAGGATGTCAAATGGGTTCATGTGCTCTACCTCCGGCGCTGCCACGCGTACAACTTAGCCTCTGCCTCTGTCAGAAGATCATCAGCAAAGCGCTGTAGTTCCTCGGCTGAGGCGGTCAGAGTAAGCCCATAGTGAGTGCCACTAATGTAGGGCGGCGAATCGAAAATGCCAGTGTTCAGGCCGATGGTCAGTTCATAGCAGCTGGTGGACTCATCGCCAGTAGGAACGTCAAAGCGACGGGCGTGCAGGATCAACTCGGGGCTTTCGGAGGGGAGGTAGATCTCACTCCGACCCTCCAGTGTCCCCTTAATCAGGGCCTCGACTCCAGCAAGCCATCCCTGAAGGGACATATGGAGAAGGTGCACGTGATGCGATAGGATCTCCTGCTCTCCAAGCCAAAAAGAAACCTGTGCCCGAACCACCCCCAGGGAAGTGTTCATCATAATAGGCCCGAGGGGCTTGAGCGGCTGCAGACAGCCCCCCACCCGCTCTAGGACTTCGATACGAGCAAACGCAGGCCCGGCATCCTCAATATAGCGACTAGTCTCGACCATGTCTGTGACCTCTCTACATCAATGCAAAGTGTGGATAGAACAGAACCCTCCCCGATGTTACCCCGTCATCTCCTCCGCCGTCAGCTTGCGCGTCGTGTGATCCAACTGCTCAAGGGCCGGCATCGCTTCGGTATCTATACCCAGTTCCTCAAACCGTCGCGCCGAGGGCAATAGGCGGCCCTCCAGCGACCCGATCATACGGTTGTAGGCCACCACCGTGCTATCAAGGTTGGTGCCCAGAGTCACGACGTATTCAGCCACTTTGCTGAGGCGCTGGTACAGCACCTTCCCCTCATCAGCAATCTGCTGGGCGTTCTTGGCAACGATGACTTGCTGCCACCCATAGCCCACCGCCTTTAGCACAGCCAGCAACGTCACAGGCGAGGCGATGAGAATGCGCGATTCCAGGGCATAGTCCAGGAGCTCACCATCGCACTCAAAGGCAGCGCTGAGGCAGGACTCGTAGGGCACGAACATGACGACAAACTCCGGCGCCTGGTCGAACTGCGACCAGTAGCGCTTCTGCGATAATTGGCGCACTCGGGATCTCACGGCTGCCGCGTGAGCGTTCAGTTTGGACTGGCGCGTCTTCGCGTCTTGGGCTGCGGTGGCTTCAAGATAAGCATCCATAGGCGCCTTCGCGTCCACCGGCACGACGCCGCCGTTGGGCAGCTTGACGACCAGGTCTGGGCGCCCATCGTCGGTAGCGACTTGCTCCTCGAAATCGACGTGCCCGACCATGCCGGACAACTCTACGACCCGCCTGAGCTGCAGCTCGCCCCACCGCCCGCGGGCGCCAGAGGACTTGAGCGCTTCCTTGAGCGTGGTCGTGGTCTCCTGCAGCGATTGCTGTGCCTGGCCCAACTGCTGAAGCTGCTGGCTCAACCCCTGATAAGCGCCCGCCCGGGTCTGCTCCAGTTCCCGAATATGCGTATCCAACGTCCCCAACTTTTCACCAAGTGGGCTAACCAAGTGCATAAGCTCTGACTTCGAGCGGTTCAGTAGCTCATCAGCATTGGACTTCAGCGACTGGCCGGCAAGCGCTTCGAAGGCCTCGCGCATCTGGGTCTGTGCCTGCTCCACCCAGGCCAGTTTCTCGGCCTCCATCTCCTGGCGTACCTGCTGTTTCTCAAACTCACTGCGAAGCTGATTCAGTTGCTTGCTCTTTGGTTGCACCGCAAGAAACCACAGAGCTGCAGCACCTACCCCTAAACCCAGGATGCCTCCGGTGATGAAAAGCGCCACCCCTGCATAGATACTCATAGTCCTGGTTCTCCCTTCGATGGACAGCACAACCCAGATCGCTGATTACGTTGATAAGTCCTAATGCCACTGACGTAGTTCTCCCCACGCCTGTGCCGCAATACCAGCATCCATCACAGTCCTGGGTCCACGCTGTGACGACCGCCTTTCATGAACAACGGTACAGGTGATACCCTGTCATCCACTGAGAAACTCTGCAATCGCGTCCCATGTCACATAGGGCTCCTGAATGCGCGCATGCACGACATCACGCTCAGCCTGCACCACGAGACCAAAGTGCAGCGTCTTGCCCAATCGCCGTGCCAGCACCGGTCCCATCTCCATCTGCCGATCGTACTGCTCCTGGCTCAGATTGCTGAGATACTTGCACTCGATAATCACCACGTGTCGCGGCAGGATGAGCAAAGCGTCGGCCTCAGTGTCAAGGAGTTGGCGGATTCGCATCAGGCGCGCGGCCTCACCAGGCGTGACATGCTGCGCCAGGAAGTCTCGGTGCCAACCGCTGCGACCTGGCGCTGCAGGATGTCGAATGGGGCCACCCGGGTGGCGACGCCTGAAAGTTTCGGCATCGTAGTCGGATGGCAGACCAAACAGACCGTTGTAGTACGCGATCAGCGCTTTCTCGCGCTCGGGCTTCTGACGGCAGGCATAGAAGTCCGCAGTAAACAGATCACGCAGCGGGAAAGCCAGATGGTACGGACGACTGTGACGAGCTTCAGCTTCTGAGCACGGGCACTCAATCTCACGCAGGAACCACACCCTGCCCTCTGGCATAGTGAGCAGCGGGACCAGCCACCGCACTTGCTGCGTTCGCTCGGCGCGGTTGATCGCGAAGTCGAAATCGCTCACCAGCGAGAAGGACCCTCCAATCATGGCAGACTCAGTTTCCAAAGCTTCAACTTTCCCGGTGCTCACCTCATTCACTACCGTCCGGCCCTTCTTCAACTTCGAATTGGGTGAGCTCTGCAACATCAAACTCCAAGTACTCGACCGTACGTTTCGTTACGCCAATCTCGTGAGCCACCAATAGATCAACCAGCTTTTCCCCGTCAATCAGCGTGATCGGTGAAGCGCCTGATTCAAAGGCAGCATCCATCGTTCCCTTGGAAAAACCGCCCGTAGTGATGATCGTACCCCGCACGGCACCGAAGCGATGCAGAGAACCACGCAACTGATCTAGCACAGGTCGATGGAGATTGGCTTGGCGTCGCTTCACTTGGACAACCTCCCTAACCGAGCTAATGCCCAACTGGATGTCCGCGACGACATCGACCCCTTTGTCGTTCGCATGTGGAGTCGTCTTGACGTTCGTGTACCCCATCTGCTCCAAAAGAAACTTCACGAGCTCCTCAAACTTGTAAGGATCCATCGTGAGTAGGTATTCGCTGAGCTGATCACGTGCTTGCTGCGTGAGATCCTTGGTTAGCCGTCGCAGCTCAGTGTGCTGCCCAGCCGCCTGTCTACCCGGCACCAAAGCCGCATACTGTTCAAGATACCGCAGGCCGGCTTCGGTCACCTCATACGTCTGGGATCGCATCTCTACATACCCACGCTCAACAAGATTCCGCAAGCGATCATATAGTGCACCCTTGATTACGTTTTCGCTGCGGTAAGTCGTCTCCGTCATGCAGAAGCTGCTAAAACCGGGGAGGAACTCACCACGCTTACCAGGCCCGCGCTCAGCCACGAGTTGGAGGATCGTGAGTATGCCTTCATAGCTGTCAATCTCTGCAACCACCTTGCCCTCGGGATTGTCGAGAAACTGCCTGCCTCGATTTGTCACCTGCAGTACGTCTTTAGAGCCGCGAACCAGCAGATCGTGCTTGGTGGTCATATACCAGGATCCGCGTAGGTATCTGGGATTGAGCTCATGCTTGGATTCCTTCCAGATCCGTTTCGCCAGGGCCTGTTCATCCCCGCTTAGACGCTCTACGATCCACTCGTCGGGGTTGGTCCAGTCCTCGTTCTCCTGTGGGCTCCCACGTTGGTCCCAAATCGCGTTATAGGTGCTTCGATAGAGGCTGTAGGAAACGCCATCTAGGATGCGCAGAAAATGACGTGCACGGGTGTAGTCCGGAAGACCGGGAGTAAGGGCACGGGAGTCGTCGTCACTCATATGAGTATCTCCTTGATGTCATCTCAACTGAGTCAAATCATCCTTATCACTGAAGAAGTAGAACTGTACACTCTCAACCAGGTTGCCGTAGCGCGCAAGCCACAGCTCGGGTACGCGACGGTCGTTGCCGAAGACCTAATGTTCGTTCTCGTTATGCCTGCCCTACCGCACCCACGGCATCCAGGGCTCCAGCGCATCGTGCCAAATCTCACGTGCTCCCCAGCCATTCGCTTCAGCGCTGCCGTAGCGCGCACGAATTCCTGTCGTGACATTAACCCAGCCACGCCGGAATACGACATCATCGGAAAGTCCTTTAATCCGCTTGACCAAGTCGGGCAAGTCTTCGCTTTTGAGCAACCCTTCGAGAGTTCCGGCGCTTCCTTCAGTCTTATCGAAAGTAACAGTCGGCGTGCGGATCTCAAACTCGACCGTCTGATACCCTCCGCCAAAGGAGAGTAAACCCACCATGACATGCACCCGACACCCAGATCGCTTCAGGATTGTCTTGATAGGATCGGATAGTGCATCACAGCCTGCCTCCTCAAGAAACTGGAACCAGTACCAGTTGGACCTTAACACTTCCGCTGCCTTAACTACTCCTGCCAGTTCTGGATCCCGTCCTTTCTCAACGTAGAGACCGGTATACAAGAACTCGGTCTCGTAACGGTGGAAACACAGCTTGCTGAATCGATAGGCAGAGATTGCATCTACGGTAAGATGAGTTAAGGCCAGATGATTTCATTTATCCCTCCTGAAGGCTATTCGCAAGAGCCAAAACCACTTTGGTCATAGCCGTCACCACGGTCTCGATAAGAGCAGGGTTACAGCTCTCAAAAGGCTGTTTTCCTGACGCATCAGCACGGCGTTGGGGAATGCGTAAATGAGCATTGAACTCAAACTGAACTGCTTCTGCTTTCAGCATATCTCTCACATATCGAGTAACCGTGTTGCGCCCATTCGCACCATAGGACTTGTGGTTGATAACGACCCTTCTGAGTTTGCAGTCGCTCAATCTTGTAGGGGACTTCACGAAACCCGACTCAGCTAAGCACTCGACAACAAGCTCCTGCGTCTCGCTTGCACAACTTCTGCCGTTGGCCGTACCGATGGCGATGCCGAACTCGCGGTCTGCACTCATTCCATGGAAGTCCAGCACAAAACGGATCGCATGTTGGCGGATAATTTCTCCTAGAGCGGTCTTATACCTGCACCGACGATCCGCATTGGCATCCTCTGTAGACTGACGACGTAACCAGATGACGTGCGCACCACTCTTTTGGGCAACCAGGCGAGCAAGTCCGGCGGTGAACTCATCTTCTTCCTTAAGCTCCCGCTCGCTCTTTTCTTCATAGAAGCGGGTGTGCTTAGCACCGTGTGGCGCCGAAATGAGTATTGGCACAGATCCTTTGAGATAGCCAACCTCATCCTCAGGGTGAGTTGGCAGTTCCTGATAACGCACATCGGCCTCCAGCGCCTCAAGCTCCCCGATCAGCTTCTTCAAACCTGACTTACGGGTCACTCTTCACCTCCTCATACGCCGCCAACACCAACCGCTTCGTCCGGAACTCGCCGTACCTCGCCTCATCCTTCCTTCTCACAATCGGGAACGTGTCCAGGATGTACGCCAGTTCCTCCCGCGTGAGCCCGTACAGGTGTGCATACAGCCCGTCGAGCTCGGCGCGGAGCAGGGCCCGGCGCGCCTCGTCCCACATGAAGGGCGGGCAGGGGAAGGGGTCCGGGCCCGGGGCGGGCGCCCAGTCGGGCGCGACCGCGTCGCGATGTCCGCCGCCGGTGGCAGCGGCGTTGGCCTCCCACTGCGCCGTAACCGCCTCCCGCAGCCCGGCGCCAGCCTCGGCCCAGACATCGTCGGCGAAGGCGCGCAGATCCCAGGCGGTGTAGGTGAGTTCGAGTACACGCGGGATGATGAAGCGTAGAAGATCGGATGAATAGGTTTCTGGAGGTAAGACAGGCAGCTGCTTGACGATATAGAAGTTGAGAGATGTCCCACCCATTTTCTGACGAATGCAGAAGTCAAAGACCAGGGCGTCAAGATTCGCAAGAAACCCCGAGATGATATTAGGGAAATCCACCCTTGGGATAAGAACGGGTGCCTTGTTGCTTAAACCGCTCCATGGTAATAGTGTGAACACACCAGTGCGCTCGTTGGTCGTGTTGGTAATATCCCGGAATGCCAAAAACCAACTAAGATCAGAAGGGGAGCGTTCAACGACGTCCATACGCCTGACCCAATACCATGGTCGAACCTGGTACTCTGGACTACGATACTGGTCAGGTGTTGGGATTGTAAGGTGCACATCGCTACGGCTGTCATTTCCTTCATAGCTACCAAAACGATGATCAATATGCCAAAACATCTTTGCCTCATAAAGTGGCAGATACTCGTCGCCATTGCCCACGAAGACATTGCCGTGTAGCTTTGCGCCCCGAGCCACAAGCTCCTCCCGCGTGCAGAAGAGATGTGAGTCATTGGTCATATGAAACATCGTCGAAAACGACACGCCCCACGGATTCTCCCCCGTCGTTTCGTTGACCAGCACCGGCGCAGCGCGATAGAGCTTCGCCGTTAACTCCGCATC
>JAFGNI010000027.1 GCA_016927095.1 Anaerolineae bacterium
CGGCCTGGCCTACGGCCCGTTGGGTGCCACCCACCACAGCATCGAGGATATCGCCTGGATGCGTGCCATCGCGGCCATGACCGTCATCGTCCCAGCAGACCCCATCGAGACCAAGCAGGCCGCCCGGGTGGCAGCGGCCCTCGACGGCCCTGTCTACCTCCGCATCAGCCGTATGGGCGTTCCTCTCGTGCACAGATCAGACTACGCCCTTAAGGTCGGCAGGGCCGCACAGCTTCGTGAAGGCAACGACCTAACGCTTATCGCGTGCGGCACGCTGGTAGGTCGAGCGCTGGAGGCAGCTGGACTCTTGGCAGACGAAGGCCTCAATGCCCGCGTCCTCAACATGGCGACGGTGCGACCGATAGACGATGATGCCATTGTGGCTGCTGCGAGGGAGACTGAGGCCATCATCACCGCCGAGGAGCATACGGTGTACGGTGGTCTCGGCAGCGCCGTAGCGGAAGTGGTCACCCAGACCCATCCCGTTCCGATGCGTATCCTTGGGGTGCCGGGGATCTTCGCACCCACTGGTGACGCCGAATTTCTCATGGATTACTTTGGCCTCACCCCGCAGGGGATTGCCAGAGCCGCTCTCGACCTTCTGGGACGAGCCTAGCCGCTTGCGTCCCCTGCCAATCTCCGTATACTGTCAATAGTGCCCACAATCTCATCAGAGGAGAACGGCAATGGACTTCGGCAAGGCATTCACATTCGTCTTCGACGACCCCGATTGGCTCAAGAAGGTGGCGATCAACGCCCTCATCGGTCTGATTCCCTTGGTTGGTTCCATCTACGTGCTAGGTTGGGGTCTGGAGGTCGCCCGGCGTGTAGCCGCCGGGAGCGCCACCCCGCTGCCTGATGTAGACTTCGGCACCTACCTTGGGCACGGCTTCAAGGCCTTCGTCGTCGCCCTCGTCTACACGCTGCCGATCTGGGTCATCACCATCCCTATCGCGATCGTGGCTGCGGTGGCAGACAGCGCGGGCGTAGAAGGGGATGCCCTCTACGCACTGCTCACAATCACGAACGTGTGCGGTGGGCTGCTCATCCTCGTCTACGGGTTGGTGATGGGCTTGGCCATTCCCGCAGCTCTCACACGAACGGTGGTCCACGGCTCGATTGGCGCGGGTCTACAAGTCAAGTCCGTCGTCGCGATGGTCAAGGCCGCGCCGGGCGCCTACCTGCTGACTCTCGTGGGCACCTTCGTTGCAGGCATGCTCGCGGCTCTGGTGGGCACCCTGGCCTGCGGCGTCGGCCTCTTCTTCACTGCAGCCTACCAGCAGCTTGTGACAGGCCACTTCTACGGTCAGGCCTACGTGCAGAGCGCGGCGCGTCGCTGATCCGCCAGGCTGTGAATCCCGCTGCGCGAACTCCAGTTGGGGTCGCGCAGTCCAAGGGTGTTCTTGAGCCGCAAGGCGCCAAGGCGGGACGCCCCGCCATGGCGCTTCTCCCAACCCATGGAGGCAGGGCGTGACCGGCTATGTCTTGGCGGTTGACCAGGGCACGACCAACACCAAGGCGTTGCTCGTCGATCCCGGCGGCGCCATCGTTGGGCAAGGTGCTGTGCCAACGCCCGTCCACTACCCAAGGCGCGGCTGGGTGGAGCAAGACCCCTTGGAGATCTGGCGCTGTAGCCTGGAGGCTATCGCGCAGTGCCTTGCAGATGCCAACCTGCCGGCCCAGGACATCGCAGCCATCGGCATTGCCAACCAGCGCGAGACCGCACTGCTCTGGGATCGGAGGACCGGCCAGCCTGTGGGTCCAGCCGTGGTCTGGCAATGCAGGCGCAGCGGTGCCTTCTGCCGGCAGCTCAAGGAGGCCGGACACGAGCCGCTTCTCAGGCATCGCACGGGGCTGCAGGTCGACCCGATGTTCTCCGGAAGCAAGATCCGCTGGCTTCTCGACCACGCCGACGACGGCAGCGCCCGCGCGACCGCAGGCGAATTGTGCGCCGGCAACGTCGATGCTTGGTTGCTCTGGCACTTCACGGGGGGTCCGGACGCTGGTACGCCGGCGCATGCGACGGACGTCACTAACGCCTCACGCACGCAACTCATGGGCCTCAGAAGCCTGGACTGGGATACCGAGGTCCTGGACATCTTCGGCATTCCGCGAGAAGTGCTTCCCGTGATTCGCCCTTCCAGTACTTATTTCGGCGAGACCGCCGCCGTGTCGCTTCCTGGGGGATCGACCCTCCCCGACGGCATCCCAATCGCCAGCATGATCGGAGATTCCCACGCGTCCCTCTACGGACTCGGGGGGTTCCGACCAGGCAGCGTGAAGGCCACCTATGGCACAGGCACATCGCTGATGACACCGACACAGGACGTCGTGGGGTCTAGCCATGGTCTGTCGTCCACAGTGGCGTGGGCGTTCGGCGACCCTCTCCGACACGGGGCACGCTCTCCAACGCGCCCAGACAGGCCACGTCACGTTGTGTACGCCCTTGAAGGCAACATCTACACCACCGGCGGCGGGGTCCAGTATGTCGGAGAACTGCTCGGACTCCAGCATCCGGCCTCCGACCTTGAGGCCCTGGCACGGACGGTGGCGGACGCCGGCGGCGTGACATTCGTGCCGGCCTTGGTCGGCTTAGGCGCGCCCTACTGGCAGGACGGTATAAAGGGCACCATCAGCGGATTGACCTTGGGAACCGGTCGCCCCCATCTCGCCCGGGCGGCCCTCGAGGCTATCGCCTTCCAGGTACGCGATGTCTTCGACGTGATGCAAGCAGACGCCGGCGCCTCCTTGAAGACGCTCCTTGCAGATGGCGGTGCGAGCCGCAACGACATGCTTATGCAGTTTCAGGCTGATATCCTGGGCTGTCCCGTGGAACGGAGCCGGTCTTCGGAGGTCTCGCCCCTGGGCGCAGCGTATCTGGCGGGCTTGCACGCCGGCGTCTGGCAGGATGAGGGCGAGATCACGGCGCTGCTGCACCGACGCGACCGTTTCGAGCCGCAGATCGGCGCCGCTCAGCGTGACAAAGCTTACGCACGATGGCAGCAGGCCGTCCGGCGCACACTGTACGACACCTAGTTTTGGCCTTGGACCGCCCATCATGCCCCGCACACCCTACCTTGGCCAATCTGACGCAGCCACGGAGACCAACTTGCTAGACCAGAGAAGGAGTGCATCGTGAAGATCACCGGCGTTCGGATCCACCACGTAGAATGGGACCGGGGCCCTTACCATTGGCGGGATGAGATCATGCCTTCGGGGGCAACGGCGCGCACGGCGCTGTTGCGCATCCTAACCGATGAAGGCATCGAGGGCTGGTCCACCTATAGCGCGGGTGCAAGCGTTGACGAGATCAAGTACCAACTCGTTGGCGAGGACCCGCTCAATCGCGAGCGGATATGGCAGAAGTTCTGGCGTAACCTGCGTACCTCCAGCCTCGGCCTCGCCATCGGCCCGGTCGACTGTGCGCTCTGGGATCTGGCGGGCAAGATGCAGAGTGAGCCGGTTTACAAGCTGGCGGGCGGGATGCGAGACCAGGTGCCGGCCTATGCCAGCACGGTGACCCTCGACTCCCTACAAGCCTATTTGGAGCTGGCGGAGACCTGCATTGATAGGGGCTACACTGCCATCAAGCTTCATGCCTGGGGCAGGCTGCAGGAGGACGCCGCACTCTGTCGAGCGCTTCGCGAGAAGGTGGGGGCCGACATCGCGCTGATGTACGATGCCTCCAGTATGTTCAACCTCTATGAGGACGCCGTCTGGTTTGGCCGGCGCCTCGAGGAACAGGACTTTTACTGGTACGAGGAACCGATGGACCACTTCAACACAACCGCGCTCGCCCGGCTCGCGCGAGAACTGGACATACCGCTTGCGGTCGCCGAGGCGACGCACGGCGGTCCTTGGGACGCCTTGGCCCAGATCCAGGCCGGTGCGGCCGATATCATCCTCACAGGCCCCCTCGATGCCTATAAGGGCGGGCTCACCGGCGTCTTGAAGACGGCCCACATCTGCGAGGGCTTCGGGATGATGTGTGCGATCCATGGCGGAGCGATTGCCCACCTCCACGCTGCCTGCGCGATCTACAACACCAGGTACTTTGAGCGTCTGGTTCCCGAGACCTACTACTCGCCACCCGGCATCCGCGATGCCTCAACGGACATCGACAGCCAGGGATTTGCGCGGCACTGGAATACGCCGGGCCTCGGTTACGACATCGACTGGAGTTGGATCAGGTCCCACCAGATCAGCGAGGAAAGCTAGCACAGAGGATGCGGCGCGGTCTATGAAGACCGCGCCGCAAGACTATGCTGCTGGCAGAGCTGAACAGCCAAGAGCCGTCGCCGGCTGCTCCAAGTTCGTCCTGCTTTCTTCTTAATCCGATCCTCTATCTTCCCACTCCGAAGTGCACTAGACCGCCGTCATCACTACCGAGAGCGCCTGGGCCGTCTTTCGGATGGCATCCTCGGGATCGGCCCCCTCCCACAGCACGTGCTCGAACATATCCTGCAGGAACCCGGAGACACGGTTGTAGTTCGGGATAAGCGGGCGATTGCGGACATAGGTCAGCAACGGTACGAGCGCTGACAGCCACGGATGCGCCTCGCTGGCAAAGCGCTGATTCACCGAAACATAAGGCGAGACCTGGAGGTTTTCCTCACAGAATGTCGCCGACGCGTTGCTCGTGGCCATCAGCTTGAGCAACTCCAGTGCAAGTGCCTGCTCCTCAGACTGCTCAAAGATGACCCAACTGGTGCCCCCCAGAGATGCCACCGGCTTCACGTCGAGCGAAGGCCTGGGTAGCGTCACGAAACCCAGATTCTCAGCAGCATCTGCCTCACTGTGCCAGACCGATTCCTCCTGAATGCGCGGCCACTCGTAGGACCCCCCCAGTGTCATAGGCACGTCGCCCTGTGCGAAGTAGCGCACCAGGTGCCACCAGCGACTACGGTAGACATCCTTGGGAAGATAGGCGCGACGATCTAGCGTGATTGTCTGAAGAAAGCGAAGCGCCTCGCAGGCCTGGTCCAGATGCTCCACGAGCACGAGGTGACCCTCGCTGTCCACGATATCAGCCCCCGCCATCCACATGAAGGGGAAGAGCAGGTTGACCGTTGCCTCACCCGTGGTCGCGGTGACCGGCAGCACCACCGAATACCGGTGACCGTAACGAGCCATGGTGTCCGGTAACGCGAAGTGGTCCATCACGGCCAGCCATGACTCCCAAGTCTGCGGCGCTTTCAAGCCTTCGGCCTCAAACCAGTCCTTTCTGTACCACAGACCCGACATGTCGGCTTGAACTGGGATGCCGTAGAGCTGACCATCAACGATGTTGTTCTTGAGCACCGGCGGTTCCAGATCCTGAGCCGTGTTGCCAACCCAGCGAGCATCAAGATCGTTGAGCGGTGTGATATAGCCCTCATTGGCATAGTAGTTCAGCCACACGAAGTCCATAGCCGCCAGGTCTGGTGCCTCACCCCGGACTGTGGAGCGCTGAAGCACCTGATGGAACTCATTCCTTGCACACATGCGGATGTCAACATCCACCTCGTGCTCCGGGTGTGCCTCGTTCCAAGTCATGACAGCCTGCTCAAGCGAGGCCAACCAGCGGACATCGTAGTGAGCAAGCACCCGCAGCTCAGTTCGTCGGATGAGCGCCGCTGATGCTTGTGGCGCCACGAAGGATCCGGCACCTGCACGCCGGTAAATGAGTCCCTCCCGCGCCAGATCAGCCATGGCCTGGCGCACCGGCGCGCGGCTGATACCCAATCGCTCGCACAACTCGGCTTCGGTGGGCAACTGGTCACCCACACGCAGTTCGCCGGTCTCGATCTGCTCCTTGAAGTGGAGCTTCAGTTGGTAGTAAAGCGGAATCGCGGAATTGCGGTCGATAATAGCCATTGTAGATCCCCCGTCTTAGCTTTCGTGTCGCAGACGCCAGTATTCTACGACAGACTTCTGGGATACGCAAGTGCTCTTCTGTGTAACAATCGGACAAATGCTGGACACTTACCCAACTGCCAACGCCATTCTAATGGTGATGTGGTATGCTTCTATCTACAAACGGACGGGAACGCCCGTGGCAGAGAGGTGCTTGCGGATGCGTTCTCTCGGCAACGTGCGTGACTGCGCCCAGGAACAGGCGCTGACTTGATGAGGGGGCCGGTAGGCTCTAGGAGATACATCAGATGCTATATGGGTTGAATATGGGCTACTTCATCTATGCGCTCCCCGCGCTGATCCTGGCACTTGTCGCGCAGGCGTGGGTCAGGGGCGCCTACCAGAAATACCAACGTGTCGCCAATAGCGGGCGCGTCAGTGGCCTCGACGCCGCGCGCCGCATGATGGGCGATGTGGGCACACAGTTGCGGATCGAAGGCACACGTGGGACGCTGACCGACCACTACGACCCTCGCAACAACGTTCTGAGGTTATCGGAAGGCGTCGCGCAACAGCCGTCTGTGGCCTCCCTTGCGATCGTTGCCCACGAGCTAGGACATGCACAGCAGGACGCTAGCGCCTTTGCGTTGCTCAAACTCCGCTCAGGACTGGTGCCCATGGTCAACTTCACCTCGTGGCTTGGGCCGATCCTTTTCATGGCGGGCATCTTCTTGGGGATCTACGACCTCGCTTGGGTAGGTGTGATCTGCTTTGCCGGGGCCGTGATCTTCTCCCTGGTGACGCTTCCTGTCGAACTGGATGCCAGTCGTCGTGGGATGGCCATGCTCAGACGCAACGGATTGCTGCAGACTGCCGAAGAGCAGCGTGGCGCGCGAACGGTGCTCACAGCGGCTGCGATGACCTATGTGGCGGCCCTGGCACAGTCGCTGTCCACGCTCTTCTACTACGGGTCGATTCTCGGGGGAGGACGGCGCCGCCGGAGCTGACAGACGCCAGCCGCGGCGAGGGCTATCGCATTTGAACCCCAATAAGGGCTATCTGTGGCTGACTTGAGGTGATATGCGATAGCCCTGCAGCCGCGGCGGCTTGCGCTACGTAGAGCTAAGCCTATAATCGGTGCCGGAGTCACCTGCACCCTATAGCCGGGCCGAAGGAGCGCTATGGCAGATCCAGTGATCGACCGGATGGTCATTGTCATCGCCTATCAGTGGCAGTCGAAGTCTCTGATGCGGTGTCTACGGGAACACAACTTCACCGTCACGATAGTTGATGGCATTGGTGGACTTCTACGTGAAGGGATGGTGACGCTCGTAGCCGGCTTACCGGCGCGTCGTCTCCCAAGTTTCCTAGCCCTGGTCCGAGACACCTGTCCCGGAAGCACGCGATACATCCCCTTCGATGCGGAGATGGACTATCCCTGGCTGCCAGACAGCGAACTCGTCGAGGTGCGCGCCGGGGGAGCCAACGTCTTCGTGCTGCCAGTGGAGCGCTTCGTCCAGCTCTAGCGGCAGGCTACGGCTTCGGGTCCGGCCTGGGCAAGGCGAAGACATCCCTTTTGAGGACAGACGCTGTGGTGAAAGAACCCCGCATGCACCTGGCGCAACGATCGGCTAGACGTCACCGGCGCACCTGTTCCCCGTTGTGTGTCACCAAGGCCCTGCTCGGACGCCTCACGGTAAGCCACGCGAAGACCGCGGCAGAGACCCCGAAGGTCACGAGATTGTAGACGGGGCCCAGTCGAGCCGACGTCACCAGTGCGGGCGTCTGCAGTGCAGACCCCTCGTAGTTGAAGAGCAAGGCGACGAAGAGGTTATTGGCCGCGTGGGCTCCCAAGGCCAGTTCAGCCGTCCCATCGCGTAACGTCATCCACGCAAAGAAGAGGCCCATGCTGACGTAGTAGGCCATGAGAAGCAGCGGGGCACGCGACACCTCGGGGTTGTACATATGTGGTAGACCGAAGAGCACGCCGTTAAGGACAACAACTGCCCAACGGCCTGCTTGGCGCTGATCAGCGCGCAACCATCGTCCGATTCCCTGGAGGAGATAGCCACGGAAGAAGAGCTCCTCAGTAGAAGTCTGGAGCGGCGTGAAAATCAACGCCAAGAGGAGGAAGCCTGCGTAGCGCGAAAGAGCGATGCCGGCCCAGCTGAATGCTGCCGGGTAGAGAAGCACCTCCCATCCGGTCGAGATGCCAGCAAGCACGAACCAGAGCCCGAAGCCAAGGCCAAGTCGCTGCCAATTGACCCGTGCCGCGGGCGTGACAAGCGAGCGCAATCCCCGCCCATGGCACAGATGCACCGCTACCCAAATCCCCAGAAGGAAGATTGGAAAGCTCAGGTTGGGCAGCAGATAGCCGCCCCAGAGCGGGTCAACGCCCTTCAGCAAACCCGTAACCGGATCCAGCCCGGTCGCTGGGTTATTGTCCGTCTGGGCCCACAGCATCGCGAGGAGGAGAGGCGCTGAGCCGACAACTAGCCACGCGACCAGAATGATCGAGGTGCCCACTAGGTAGCGCCAGGCTCCGTTTTTGCCCTGCTCAGTGGCCGCCAAAAAGCTCATCCTTCTCTCTCCTCGCCGATGATGATGCCGCCCGTTGGCTCGAAACGCTCCCGCGAGATCAAGATGGCGCTGTCGCCCGCGCCGCCTCGAGTCTCCTCATCGACAGCCTCGGTCGAGATCTCAAGCTCATCTTGCCACCGCCGGAGCCTGGCTACCTCCGCTGGTGAAAGCGCGAAGGTGAGGGCACGATCGAGCAGGTAAGCCGCGATGGTCCTCAGGACGTCCCGGCGCAGCGACGCGGCGTCTCCAAACGGCGTCCAAGCTTGGACTTCCCGTACGAGGCGGACGAACTCACGCCCTGCCGGGGTGCGCAAGACATCCGTCTTGAGGTAGGCGATCGGCTGGCGTCCGTGCCGGCGCGCGACTTGCCACTCCAGGCCCACCGGTGCCCGGATGTCGTGACCCATCACGAGGATGTGGAGATCGGCATCGATGACAGCCTCCAGATCGACCGGCCCGTTGCCAGCCGGAGACTGCACCACGCGCCACGCCAGATCCACCGGCACCTCAGCGAGAGCGCGTCCTAGGATCTCGCGCTCCGCAGCCATGTCGGACGCAGCTGATATGTAGAACAGCACCGCATTCACCATACAGGTCCTCCACCTGAAGCACCGGGCCTTCTGCTTACCGGCATGTACCTGCGAATTCGTACCCCTGCGCATCCAGAGTGGGCACAAGTCGAGCCAGCACTCCGACAACGTCAGGGCTCTCACCAGCCAACGGCACGCGCAAGACAGTCCCCGGCCTCACCTGAGCGAGTAGACGGGCAAGCGCCGCATCGGCTGTCAAGCCACGCAAGTCCGCCATATCGACATCCCAAAGGGCAACGTGGAAACCAGTCTCGGCTAGCAGGGCGCGCGTTGTAGCGTCAAGGGCACCATAGAATGGGCGCACGCAGACCTTGGCCTGTGCCAGGCCTGCCCTGGTCGCCGTCAGGGCTGCCACGTACTCCTGGCGCGCCGCGTCGTGAAGCGTCGGATCGGTGACAGCATAGAGGCCAACATCGTGGCCCGCGGCAACCAATGCGCCGGCAATCCCCGGCGACCGTTCAGCCACCGCAGAGGGCAGGAAGAAGGTCGCGCGTGCATCAGATGCAGCCAGCAGCGGGAGAATGTCATCAAACCAAGGCCCGTCTCCGGACACGACATCGAAGGTCAGATAGACGGTGCTGCCGTCCAGCACTTGGGATCCAGCTGCGCTGCTACCTGGCGAAGCCAACGTTGGGCCCGGCGTCGCTGCCGCCGTTAGCTCACTCCCCACTGTGGTGGTTAGGCCGCTGTCCTGGGTCAACGTGACCGTTGCGACGGACGTGACGGTTGGCGATGGCGTCGCCGGTACCACAGGGGTTCGGGTGGCAGGCGGCGGGTCAGCCGCAATCTCCAACACATATGAAGTCGCGGCGCCCGCCATCGACGCCAGGGTGATGGCATAGTCCTGAGCCATCGTCAACTCACCATCCCAGCTTACCGCGTCGGAGAGAACACCGGTCAGAAGGACGCCGTCAGCAAGACCGCGGACAGAGAGCGTCACTTGGTCGTGCGGCGCAACCACGCGGAGAGCAAGCGACTGACGCGCGGTACCGGGCAGAGTGTAGACCTGACCACCCAGCGGCAACAAGCTACCCCGAACGCGTGTTGCCGCTGTGCCTGGCGCAAAGGGTATCTCCGTAGCGCCGACGCCCCGGGGGACCACCGGCTGCTGCCTGGGCCCCTCCCAAGCTGTGACCAGCGTAAGCTCATCCTCCACGAGTTCGTAGATATGACGCGCATCTTGGCTGGGACTGCCCCGCAGATCATCGGGGCCGTACCGCATCATGCCCAACGTAATCCGTCCCGACTGGATCGCCAGCAACTGTGGAACCACGTCGTCGCCCAGGTCCGTCGTGGCGGCAACCTCCGGGGTGCCACCGCGGTGCAGCACCGCAGCCAGCTGCCAACGTGGCGCCGCGACATTCCGCTCCGTGATGAGAAGGGCGACAGCATCATCGCGACGATCGCCGTCGAGATCACCGAAAGTCACCATATCGGCTAGGATGACGCGCAGCCCCCCTGCCCCACCCGGCTGTGCTGTCTCGTAGAGACCGCCCGTCAGTCGAGCAAGGCCACCCTCAACCCCTTCGTGTGGATAGGCGAGGTCACCGAGTTGCGCCAGCGTCAGGTCAGGAAGCGGTGTGGCGGTAGCCGTGCGGGTAGCCGCCGGTGTCAGCGTGGGCAAAGGTGTGTGCGTGGCAGTGGGCGATGGTGTGGGCCAACGGGTGGCGTGCACACGCGGCGCTGAGACTGGCGTATCTGAAGCAGGTGTCGGCTCGATTGCGTGGCGTTGACAGCTCACGATCAGGAGCAGAGCTAGTAGACTCAACGCCGGCCACCTGCGTCCTCGCACCTCTCCCCCTTTGCGCTCAATGGATGTCAGCTCTGACTATACCCATACCTTAGAACAGATCAAATCGATGAGCGTTGTGGGCTTGATTTGGCCAGCGATCCTTGGTACGCTTAGGCTACATAGGGTACAGAAGGAGGCAGATGAAATGGCGGCAGAGAGATTCTGGCGTTGGTTCGAGCTCGAGATGGTCCGGCGTGGCTTCCGCTCGGTCCGGCAGGTGGAGCGGGCCGGCGAGGTCGGAAACGATACGATCAGTGGTCGGCAGCGTCACGGCACGCCACCCACAGACACGGTGATCCGGGCCATTGCGCAGGCTTTTCAGCTGCCGTTCGAGGCCGTGCAGCGCGTCGCCGAAGAACCTGCTGGCGAAACCAACGGTGAAGCCCCTGACCCAAGCCAGGGTTCGCCCCAGATGCCCGAGAGCCTTACCCTCCGAGAACTATGGGGGATTGTGAGTAAGATGCCCATCGAGGACCAGCGCGCCGTGCTGGACTACGCCCTGTTTCGAAGATCCAGAAACGACGAGCGTCAGGCACAAAGGCGACGGCGCGGGCCCGCAGCCAGCCGCCAAACCCCTGCGGCCACCGACGGCGATTGATCACGAGCATCGCCACAGCATAGAGGGCGTGTAGCTTGAGGAGCCACCTGCTCCTGCCATCACGAGTCTTCGATTGCATAGGCTGTTACCACCTCCATCTCCAGTATATCCGCTCTGAGCTCTGATCTCAATCAATAGCAGGTATAGAACACAAGTTCTATACCAACCTGTAACGCAACTGTAACTGTGTGGACGAGCGTTAGCCTCAGGAGCGCGCTGGGGTATAATCGGCGCAGGAGGCCGACTTGTCACAGGAATCTTCTCACAAGACGAACCATGTGGCTCTCGTTTTCGTCATCCCTATCGCCTTACTGCTGCTATCTGCGACCGCCACAGAGGCCGCATCACGTGGGCTTGTACCCTTAAGGGTCCTCAGCGGCCCAGACGACGACCCGACCGTCGCCTTCAGCTTCTACGTAACCAGCGATATCCGGGGTGGTGTCGGCGATGCCGAGTTGGCCACGTGCGAGTACTTCCAGGGCGTCGTTGAGGCTATCCGAGGCCTGGATGGCGGGGGCGCGCTGATGGTTTCGCCTGGCGACCTGGATCCCTTACCCGCCACGTACCACGCCATCACGACCACCTTGGGCAGCGATTACCATTGGTATCCCGGCGTTGGCAACCACGAGTTTCCCGGTGAAGGAGCCGAGCCCTATCCTGGCGGCAGCTTCGACTGGCTGCGTGCCTTTGATTACGACATTGGCGGTACCGGTGTCCCACCGGACCTGGTCAGTGCCGGCCCCACAGGCTGTCCGTCTACGACCTACAGCTTTGACCACGGCCCGGCACACTTTGTGATGCTCAACGTCTACTGCGACGCCGGTGGCGGTATGGCGACCTACGGCGACATCCCTGACCATCTCTATGCCTGGCTGGACGCAGACCTCGCGGCTAGCACGCAGCCGCTGACCTTCGTCCTTGGCCACGAGCCGGCCTACCCCCAGCGCGACAGCGAGAACGGTCGCATCAGCCACGCACACAACAGTCTCAACGAGTTTGTCGAGCATCGCGACCGCTTCTGGGCCCTTCTGGCTCAGCACGGCGTCACTGCATACTTTAGCGGGCACACGCACAGCTATAACGCTGTCAGGATTGACAATGTGTGGCACATAAGCACCGGTCACGCAGCCGGGGTCGGGGAGACCGAGACGCGCAGCACCTTTGTCAGAGTCCTGGTAAATGGCCGCGATGTCCAGTACGAAACATACCGGCAGCGACCTGACGAGCTGTGCAGCTACGAACTCACAGACGCGTGGAGCAGCGCCACTGACGCACGAGATGTCGTACCCACGCCCGTGCTCACGCCGACGCCACCACCCCGCGGCATGTTCCCCCCAGCAGACCTTCCACAGGTCGCTGCAGGTCTGGGGCTGTCCCTTCTCACCTTGGCCCTGCTACTTGGCACTGTTCTCGTCATCATCATCGCCGTCCGGGCTGGGCGGCCGGCGGCTGAGCGGCAGGCCCCGGATGGGGAATAAGCGCACCCGCGTGCTCGTGCTACAATGCCAACAGGAACCTGATAGGACCAACGGCCCGCATTGCACTGTTAGGGGACCTCGTCCCAAGCTTGCATAAGGAGCACCTAGAATGGACCGCTGTAGCCAGACAATGGCGCGCCCCTACCGGATGCGCAACCAGATACAGACCTATGCCTGGGGCACCCGTGGTGCAGATGCCTTCATCCCGCGGCTCCTAGGCGTGGAGCCGCAGCCCGATACGCCTTACGCAGAGCTCTGGATGGGTGCCCATCCCAAGGCGCCATCCACCATCGAGCTCCCCGGCGGCGAGACGATGGCACTCGATCGATGGATAGCGGCGCACCCAGTGGAGGCCTTGGGACGATCCGTTGCCGAGTCCTATGGGGCACTGCCGTTCCTGTTCAAAGTGCTCTCCGCGGGTCAGGCTCTGTCCATACAGGCACATCCCACCAGAGCTCAGGCTGTCAAGCTTCACCGGGAGGATCCAGAGCACTATCCCGACGACAACCACAAACCTGAGATCGCTATCGCTCTGGACCGTCTTACCGCTCTGATGGGATTCAAACCCTATGGGGCCTTCGTCAGGACGCTGGGCCGCTACCCGGAGCTCGGCGGCTTCGTGGGGCCCAGGCTCGCAGAACGTGCCGCTCGCGCGCAGAGAGCGAGCGCTCTGATACAGGCGATGATGATCCGGGAGGTCTTCGCCACGTTGGTGCAGCAAGCGACGGAGACGCCCGAGGTATTCGGGGAAGCGGTGGAGGCACTAGCGCACCGGCTTAAGGCCGGCTTCGAGGCGTTGGACGAGGCCGAGGCCCTCTTCCTGGAGCTACGTGAACGCTATGGGAGCCAGGACGTCGGGCTTTTCGCTCTGCTCCTGCTCAACATCGTGCATCTGAGCGCCGGCGAGGGCATCTATACCGCCGCAGGTGTGCCGCACGCCTACCTGAAGGGCAATATCGTGGAATGCATGGCCAATTCCGACAACGTCGTCCGCGTGGGCCTCACCCCGAAGTTCCGCGACGCCAAAACGCTGCTGAAGATCGTGGATACAACACCGCGCATCCCCGAGATCATGAACGGCAACCCGCGCGTAATTGGCGGCAATGCGCTCGTCGCAACTTATAGCGTGCCCGCGCCGGAGTTCACCGTCGCCAGGTGGGCAATACCGGCGGGATCGGATGTTTCCGCCGCCAAGGGAGAGAAACCCGCTGTCCTGCTCGTGACCCAGGGCAGGGCAGACATCGTCTGGGATGGCGGTCGCGAGAGCTTCGATCGAGGGGAGACGGCTTTCCTTCCGGCCTGCCTGACCAGCTATCTGGTCAAAGCGCCCGTCGATGCAGAGGTCATCCTCGCAGGCGTCAGTGATCCCGGGGTCCAGGCCACGGTGGCCCAGAGCGCCTAGACATAAAACTCAGCATCGCGCTCGTACAACAAGTTTGCGAGAAGGGGGCGATAGACCATAACCTTGGCTTTTCAGTCGCCGCGATCCGCGACGCCGCGGCGCGTGGTGTGGATATCATGGCATTTCCCGAAGCCAACCTGACGGGGTACGTCGAGACCGACCGCTATCCCCGGGCCCCAATCGCGGTCGACAGCGCGCCGGTCCGGCACCTGATTGCCGCCACGCGCGGCCTCCCGGTCACCGCCCTCCCGGGTCTTGTAGAGCTCAACCCGGCGGGCCCTCCTTACCTCACCCAGCTTGTCATCCGGAATGGTGAGCTACTGGGCGCTTATCGCAAGAGAACCATCCTCGACGATGAACTCGGTCTCTTCACACCCGGAACGGCAGCTAAGGTCTTCAGACACGGCGAGATCGCGTTTGGGATCGCTATCTGCGCCGACCTCGGAAGTGAGCAAGTCTACGCTGACGCCGCGCAGAGAGGCGCACGCATCGTCTTTGAGGTAGCCGCCCCCGGCCTGTATGGGGAGCAGTCGACGAGGAACTGGCAATCCGGCTTCGAGTGGTGGGAAGGCGAGTGCAGCAAGTACCTCACCGCTTATTCGCAGACCCACGGGATCTGGGTAGCGGTTGCGACACAGGCCGGGCGCACGGTCGACGAGGATTTTCCCGGCGGCGCCTACGTATTCGCGCCGAGCGGTGAGCGGCTCTTCGCGACACCCGACTGGTCACCCGGCATCGTCAGCCTAACGCTGGACCTCGACGCTAAGGCCATCTTTCCACTAGCTTAGGCGCAGCTCCTCTAGCCTCGGTCACCACGGGCCCGCCTGCTGTTAGCTAAGAACTGACCGCTAACGGCTACTCGGCAACCCCACGCCCGCTTCCGCCAACACGTTCAGAAGCACCATCGTCGTCCGTTCTACCACAACCGAACACGAGCCCAAACCGTCCTCAGGCTCGACGACGTTCTGTCGCAGAGGACGACAGGACGTCTCGCCGAAACTGTCGAAGAACCGCTCTCGGAACTGGCGGGAGATGCGCTGTGCCAGAGCATCGTCGTCCAGACCTTCGCGCCCAAAGAGAGCCCCGATCACCATCACACCGCCAGCGAGCGCACTTCACAGCTCCTCACGGGAGCCCCCTAACCCACCGGCAAAGCCATTCGCCATCCGCAGAAACGCCGGCGTCCAGTCGCGCACGAGCTCCGGACCGACAGCCAGGAGGACGGCTTCAGAGCAGTGATAGCCAGCCCTCAGCAAGTCCGCAGCTTTGCGCGCCCGGGTGCGCCTCGCCTCCAGCTCTTTCGACGTTGTCATCGGTCGCGTCCTCCTAGATGCCCAACCAAGCTCAGACAAGCACACACCAGGATAGGCATGCCACAAGCGACTTGGCACGTTACAGCGCGCGAGTCTC
>JAFGNI010000272.1 GCA_016927095.1 Anaerolineae bacterium
AGAGCGCACCACGGCGCAAGGTCGCCGCGGGTTAGGCCGGCACCGAGGTGCCCCGATAGGTAAGCAGCCAAGTCCTGACGGAAGTCACGCGTCATCGCGGTGAGATCGGCCAGTTCTGCTGCAAGATTGGGGATCGAATCCTGCGCCTCTGCATCTGTCGAGGCAGCCCGGATGAGCACCTTGCTCGTCTGCAGGAGCTGACCACGTCGAGCACCAGGAGGTGCCGTTCGGTCGGCGACGTCTCGCCGGACTGCGGCATCTGGGATGGCCTCGGGCAGGATACGAGCGAGCAGACCCAGGTCGGAGAGCAGTTGCAGGCCCCGGTCCGCGTGCGCCAAAGCAAAGAGCTTCACCAACTCGTCCCTGAGCCGCTCTGCAGCGACACCAACGACAGCCGGCGCATCGATCTGGATCTGCTTGGCTGTTTCTGGCGCGATCTCGAAATCCAGTTCGACAGCGATGCGGACGGCACGCACCAAGCGCACGGGGTCCTGGAGTAGAGACCCGCAGTGGGTAAGGCGTATCCGCCGCTCGGCAAGGTCCTCCTGACCCCCAGTAGGATCATTGAGTCTACCGTCCATAGTCAGGCTCATTGCGTTGACCGTGAAGTCACGAAGCTGGAGGTCATCTTCCAGCGTCGGCCCGCGCATCTCTGCGAAGTCCAGGAAGGTTGGCTCTCCGGTGCTAGGCTCCCGCACAAGGGCGCGGCCTATGCCGCGCTCGGCATCAAGCACGTAGAAGGCGCCATCCATCGCGTTGGCCACGGCGCGGGCCAGCACGATGCCCTGCCGGGGCACGACGAAGTCCCAGTCGCGGGGCGATCGTCCCATTAACAGATCTCGCACCGCACCTCCAGCGAGCCAGATACCCGTGCTGGCGAGCTCTATTACCGGCTGCAGAGGCCAATACGGAAGGACCACCTGCGGGCTGTAGGGCGCGACCCAGCCTAACGACAGCCCGAGCTCTTGCTGTGTTTCTGCTGCAGACTGGCGCGCTTCGTGCGGCGTATCCCCGCTCGCCACGACGTTGTGGTCGGAATCGATCACAACCCACTGCCCGGAGAAGTCAGCCAAGGATCGCATGTTACTCCCTCTCAGCACGAAGGTCACCTAAGAGAGCAAATGCGGCGCACCCCGGACGGAGCGCCGCACTGTCTGTAGGAGAACGGCGGATCATGCTAGCATCTAGACGCGGGTGATGTACTCCCCCTTGGTTGTATCGACGCGGATCACGTCTCCCACATCGACGAACATTGGAACCTGAACGTCAAGGCCGGTCTCGCAGGTCACGGTCTTGGTTGCGCCTGTCGCGGTATCGCCAATTACGGCCATCTCGGCACCGACGACTTCCAGTTCGACTGTCAGCGGCAACTCGATGCCCAATACCTCGTTCCCGTAGAGAGTTAGCGCGACCTCCATGCCATCCTTGAGAAAGCCGGCCTTGCTGCCCAAGAGGCTGGCGCGAATGTGGCTCTGCTCATACGTGTCGGTATTCATAAAGTAGTAGTTGTCACCATCGCTGTACAGATACTGAGCTGTAATACGTTCCACATCGGCTTCCTCAAACCGGTGACCGTCAAGGAAGTTTTTCGGAATCGTGGACCCGGTACGCATGTTGCGAATCTTGGTGCGGATAATGGCATTGCCGCGCCCGGGCTTGTAATGCTGGTACTCCAGCACTTCGTATAGCTCCCCGTCCAGCAGGAAGGTAGTTCCCTTGCGCAGCTCATTAGCGTCAATCATCAGGCCTCCTCAGATGCATGCTCTTCCGCGGTATTATACGGTGGCGGCCGCTTTCGTCAAGCGGAAATGCGAGTACCATTCCTGAAGGCGTTCGAGCTTGCTGCAAACCACTTTTCTGTGTATAATCTAAGTTATAAATCCCTTAGAAAGGAGCGTTCCGATGCGCCGAAGACCCCTAATCCTAGTTCTGGTTGGTCTGATGATCTTCTCTGCTCTTCTTTCTGGATGCCGGAGGTCAGCCGCACCGCCCGTCGAGGAACTGACGCCGGAGGAAGAGGCGACCGTTGCTATGCAGGAAGCGCAAGAGAATACCGAAGAGATGCAGGAGCAGACCGTTGAGGCCACCGAAGAACCGGCCACGGAACCTGCGGAGACGGAGGCTGAGACGCCAGAGCCCACCGAGGAGGCGGTCGAACCCACGCCGGAACCGACCGCGACACCAGAACCGGTCGAGTTGCCTACGGCTGTGCCCACGCCGGAGCCCTTGTTACAGGAGACGGTCACGACTATGCCTGGGGGCGCTACCACCTACGTGGTGAAGCCCGGTGATAACCTGTTCCGCATTGCTCTGAACAACGGCGTGACACTACAGGCGCTTAGCCAGGCCAACAACATCACGAATCCTGCGCTCATCTACGTCGGGCAGACGCTGACGATTCCTGCTGGCGGGACCACGCCATCTCCCGCGCCATCTCCGGGTGAGACTTGCTCGTCGGTCTACATCGTGAAGCCGGGAGACAACCTGTTTCGGATCGCGCTGCGCAACAACGTGAGCTTGGCCTACTTGGCGCAGGTCAATGGCATCGCAAACCCGTCGATGGTGTACGTCGGCCAGAGTATCTGCATTCCTTAGCGTGCTGGGCTAGACCGGGTGCCAACACTGAGGTAGTCTTGCCGAGAAGATACACCGCGTGATTCGGCTCTCGAGCGTCGCGAACGAGCGTGTCCGGCGGGTGCTTGCGCTTCAGCGCAGCACCCGCCGTCGCTATCGTGAGGGAGTCATGGTGGCTGAGGGACAGCGCATCATCAGCGAGCTACTGAGCTCCACAGTTAGTCCTCACGAAGTCTACGTCACATCCGCGTTCGCTACGAGCAATCCTGCGGTCGTGGCCCAGCTTGCATCTCTCTCCGAAGTGGTTGCCCTTGCGGAGGTCACTGATGACGTGATGCAGGCAATGGCCGACACGGTCACCCCCCAAGGCATTCTGGCTGTGCTGCCGATTCCACAACTGCAGGCTTGTCACGGTGAACGTCTTCTGCTTATCCCGGACCAAGTCCGGGATCCCGGCAACCTCGGTACGATGCTACGGACCGCGTGGGCTGCTGGTGTAACCAAGGTGCTGTTGCCTCCAGGGACCGTTGATCACACGAACTCCAAGGTGGTTCGGGCCGGTATGGGAGCGCACTTCCACCTACCCATCGCCCAGGTTGAGTGGGGCAAGCTCTGGGAGGAGGTAGGAGACGCGCAGGTGTGGCTGGCTGAGGCCCGGCACGGGGCGTCCTATGACACCATTGACTGGCGTGGCGACGTAGCACTGATCATCGGTGGTGAAGCTGAGGGGGCGGGGGAGCCCTCTCGTCGTGCATCTCAGTATGTCCGCATCCCGATGGCCATGGGGGTTGAGTCCCTGAATGCCGCGGTTGCCGCTGCTATCCTGCTCTTCGAGGCCTTCCGGCAACGCAGTGGCAGGCGCCCAGACGCATAGGGTGAGGATGGAAGCGTTCCTTGAGCGCTCTGTCTGCTAACTCCTAGGAGCACGTGCCGGCCCCACGACGTGCCAGAGCCTCAGCGATTATTCGGCGATGGTCAAAGGCTAGAGAGGGGAGCGCTGTCACGGGCCACCACCGCATATCAGCAGCATCATCGCCGGATCTGGGGGCGTCCTTCCCCAGAACGGTTGCCACATAGGCAATCGAGATGATCCATCCTCTGGGGTCGCGGCCAGGTTCTCCGAAGGCGCCGATCTGGCAAAGGTCGCCGACTTCTAGACCGGTCTCCTCGCGGAGCTCACGTCTCGCCGCCTCCTCAGGCGATTCCCCAG